>NZ_JBFTHS010000014.1:0-135171 GCF_056394365.1 Lysinibacillus sp. 10T31 | reverse complement strand
TCCCTCAAAGACGATGAGGTAGATAGGTTCGAGGTGGAAGTGTGGTGACACATGGAGCTGACGAATACTAATCGATCGAGGACTTAACCAAAAAAGTTTGAAACATTCAATGCACCGTTTATCCAGTTTTGAAAGAATAATTCTTTCAATATGTCTAGTGATGATGGCAAAGAGGTCACACCCGTTCCCATACCGAACACGGAAGTTAAGCTCTTTAGCGCCGATGGTAGTTGGGGGCTTCCCCCTGTGAGAGTAGGACGTCGCTAGGCAAAATAATTTAGGTCGAGAATTTATTTCTCGGCTTTTTTATTTGTGATTTTTTAGCGAGTTAACCCAAATAATACTATAAAAATGGTTATGGTTCCTGCCAACTATCTAGCCGAAGGTTGAGAAGTGAGGAATCTTATCGTAAAAGCAATAGACGATGGAGCAAAATATTGAGCACCGGCTGACGAAGATACAGGACCTAAAGATTTGTTTGGAATAAAATTTGATTAAAAGTAATTCTAAAAGTCATTTTTTTTATAGTAAATGAAAAGAAGGTACATTGAACAAAGAAAGATTAGCTTTCTTTTCCGGTAATTTAGTAAACAGTTTTTATAAATAAGTTAAGTCCCTCGTTAGCGACATAAGCGTACTACTCTGCCTTTTTAAATTCGTTTGAGGTCTCCTTTAATGATTGCGTACATATATAAATCATCAAATTTTCCACAAGTATATTCATAATGCCTCAATAGACCTTCTCTTTTAAACCCCTGATTTTCTACTAATTTTTGTGATGATAAATTCGCAGGATCAATTAGAGCCTCAATTCGTTCCATTTCTAAGTGTTCATAGCCATATTTAATAACAGCTTCTAAAGCTTCACCAGCTATGCCTTGTCCCCAATATTCTTTATTTAATTCAAACCCGATTTCAGCTCGATAATGTTTAGGGTGCATGTTAAGAAAGCCACAACTACCTATAACAACATCAATACTTTTCAGTGTAATCCCCCACCTTATACCTGTACCTTCTTCCAATATAGATTTATACCAACTTATTTCGCTCAAGACGTCATTTGGGGATTCGTATGGCTCTAACCCCATATATTTAACAACGTCTTTATCTGATAGGTATTTATACATATCGTTAGCATCCTCTGGTGTCACTTCTTTTAAAATTAACCTTTCTGTTTCTATTATTGGAAATTTACTCATCATACAGTCTCCCTCTATAAATATTGGTTTTAGTAATCTTATAACATTTTCTATTCTAGAAATTCTCACTTACATTACTTTTTTCTCCTTCTTATTGAACTAAACTACTAGATTAGTTCAATAAGAAATAAAGAGCTGCCTATGCAACTCAATGATCTTCAAGTAAAGCACTCCGTTAGCCATCCAAGTAGCTCAAAACCAGTGCCACACCACAGAATATGAAAGAAGATTAAGTTCTTTCATGAGAGTTTAAGAATCTTTTTTCTTCGCTAGCCATTTTAGTGTTGTTCCAATTAATATAAAAAAAGGCCCTATTATCGTGCCATAATGAAAGTTAGGATTAATTCCCAGGGGTGCAAATATCCCTAACATAATCAATACAAATCCAAAACTTGAAGTTATCTCTCCTATTGCGTTTTTATTAAACTTCTCTATACCAATGAGATCACTGATAAAGATTAAAAATACTCCAAGCAAATAACATATCAAGAAAAATTTGAAGGAAAAATCCACAATAAAAATACTCAAAAGAATTATGATTAAGCCTAAAGATACAAATTTAGTTCTTTTAGATAAACTATTTATAAATTTTCTTTCTTCTTTGAACAAATCCCCCACCTCACTATATAATTTACCATAAAAATCCACATAAATTGTTAAACTATTCTGCTCTGTTAGTACAATAAGAAAAAGAAGCTGTCTATGCAGCTCAATGGTATTTAAGTAAAGCCCCTGAATATAAAAAAGCAATCATCGTAACAAGTAATACACGAATATCCATACTTTTACTAAACGATTAAACTCATTCCTAAATAGAATATTGTAAAGAAATTACTGTATTTTTATTTTGAATGCATCCGTTTGAAGCCATTATATTTCTCATTGGAATATTGTCAACTTGAGTCATCCCTAAATAAGACAGAGCTTTAAATTCATTTTTCAATCTGTATAATCCTATTGAATGTAAGTTCTTTCCCAATCCTGTCCCCAGAAAATTTGGATGCATGCCTATCCAAAAAATGCGTCCTTCATTATCTGTATTTGGTTCTATATGAGGAAAAACTACACCAACAGGTTCATTGTTAACTTTATATACTGTAAACATCTCTTTTACTTGTGACGGGAGTTCGGCCCTCATGCCAGTTAAAAACTTCTCTGCAGCAACAAAACTTGTACCCATCACTTCAGATAAAAATAAGATAGAGTTATTCTCAGAAAATGACCATACTTCATAATCTGATATTGAAACATTTAATGGTGTCATTAAAGATCTCTTATATACAACCCTTTCACCAATTATTTCCATTCTATTCCTTATACAATTTAAGCTAGCTAAAAGAATTTTAGGACACTCAAACCTAACTTTTTTCAGTTTACTACTTTGTAATCTATCTAAAAGTTCATTTATAAGCATATCTATTTCAGAAGCAAGATGAAGTTTATTCTCAAAAATTTCTAAAATAATTACACTATCACTTTTTAGGTAATTTACGCCAACCCTTTGTAAATGTTGAAGCAGATTATCCACGAATTTTCACCTCTTTATATTTACAAAATTCTCCACATTTCATCAATTTCCTTCTTCCTCTATCCGGACCCGCTAGTAAAAAGCATCTCAACTTGTTGTAGAAACGTCCTTGATTGCACAATATGAAAAATAGCTACTTCTCCAATTACTGATATTATTTTTTTTCTTATCGTTTCCAATTGCTCCAAAATGGAATGTATTTGAATCGCTCCAATAAAGCTGCCTAAATGAAACACCATTATTAAGTTCAATCTCCAAAAATAGTTGTGTACCTTCTAGCTTACCTGTTAATGACTGTACATCTTCTAATTTTAATTCATAAAACGCGGCTAGGAATGTATCCTTAGAAGACTGTGAGAATGTGTGAATTCTCTTTCCATCTTCAGTGCTTTCAAAATGGATATTCTTCACCAACTTATCCATAGGGTAAAGTTCTCCTGCCGTTTTTGCCTTTTCATTTGTTCTGGCTACATAAACAGCATCATTTGCAGCAATAATCAAGGAAGTTGGATATCCTTTTATTTCAGAAATAATTGTTCCTTCTTTTAAAAATGCCGCATCACCATTTTGCATCTTGTGATTACTACATGCACTGTCAGCCATCCTATATGTCACTTTACTAAGTTCTTTACCTTTTTCAATCGTTATGGGTAGATCTTCATTTGCTGGCTCTAGAAAATGATGCTCGTACTTTATATCATTAATCATCAGCAAATCCACCCAGTCAATTTCTGCATCAGGACACCCTTTAAGAAAAGTGAAGTTACTGCAAGAAGATATCAACAAAGCAAATACAGAAATAAATATCATATTTCTAAAAACTTTCAACATAACACCTCCTAATTATTAGACACTTATCACAAATTTAAGTTGCAAGAAACGAGCGAATATTCAGATTAACTAATAAAAATGGTAACCGACACACCTGCAATGTTAAAAATTAAAATCTGTGATATCTGCTGAATACGATAAAAAAATAAGAATAGAAAGCTTTCTACTAGATTGTACTACGCAAGAGTGTAGTCGTTTGATACAATAAAACCATAGTATTCAAGAAAGAAACGGCGGGTGTTCGTATGGTTAGTGATATTTTAATAGAAATTGTAACAGCGATTGGCCGCTTTTTAATCAACCCATTAATGTATATCGCAATTTTATTTGCGGTTTTATTAGGTTATAGTCGTGTAAAGCAGGAGCGGAAATTTTTTAATAGACGTATTATTTGGGGTTGGACAGAGCTAATTGGTCAATGGAAATATGGTTGGCTAAATGCCCTCCTCATTTCACTTATAAGTGTTGGTTTAGGTTTATCAGTACCTAAAGCTTTTTTAATGATTTTAATCGCTATTTCTGCGGTAGCACTATTATTGTTCTTCATTAATGCACTTTCACCTATCTATACGATGGGGCTTGCGACGCTAGCAATGTGGTTGATGTACCATTATAATTGGACATTTTCTTGGTGGAAAATCTCTTTAGAAAGTGTAAATTTATTAGATGGTTCCATTATAACGATTACGATTTTAGCAGGTCTAAGTGTGATTGCTGAGGGTATGTTAATTCGTCGAGCAGCAATGAAGGTAACGACACCGCGAGTTGAAAAGACGAAGCGAGGTATGCAGGCAATTGTCTATCGATCAAGAAATGTATGGGTATTGCCAATTTTCTTTGTAATACCTGGTGATATTATTCCGGTAGATTTCCCATATTGGCCGCAATTTACATTAGGAGAGAGTACCTTTTCACTCGTACTATTTCCACTTGTAATAGGTTTTTCAAAGCTTGCTAGAAAAGAATTACCAGCTTTGCAATTGCCTAAAATTGGCCGAGCAGTGCTAATACTAGGACAGATAATTTTAATAGGTGGACTCGCTGCAGCCTTGGAGCCACTCATCGGCTTTATTACGTTGGCAATTGGTGTTGTGATTCGTATCGTTATTTCAATTTTCTATACGCTGCAAGATAAAACGGACATTTATGCGGTTGCACCAAGTTCAAAGGGCGCTATTATTGCGGCAGTCTTACCTGATTCGCCAGCTGAAAAAATGGGTTTACTGGCAGGGGAATGTATTCGTAAAGTAAACGGTCAGGCCATTTTTACTGAAAATGATTTATATGAGGCGTTGCAATTAAATGCTGCACATTGTCGTCTAGAAGTAGTAGATCGTAACAATGAAATACGCTTAACACAGCATGTTATTTATAGCAATGATCATTACCGTATTGGATTACTACTAGCTGAGCAGAGGGATATATGATGGATGTTTTTGGGAAAGTGATGTTAGCGTTGTTTTTACCAGCATTACTCGTATTATTGTTTACTAGAATTACGTTTAATCGGTATGTTGCTTTAATATTGGCAATTGCGCTTATTGCGGCATCTGTTTATGCAGGTCATACTTCGCCACCTATTATATTTGTAATCGATGCATTTTCGTTAACAGTAGGTTTTTGGCTAGCAAGTAAAATGAAAAAAAACAAAAATTAATATAAAGGGTCAGTCAAAAGTGATAGCTTTCTCACTTTTAAGACTGACCTTTTTACATGAAAAATCTTACGGCTGCCATAATGATAACCCCTGCTACAACTGTAATAGATAAACTTTTGGTAATAAGTGCAATAATAAGCGTTGGCACAAAAGTAATAAATACTGGCCAATCGAATGTAACAATTTTTCCGCTTTCTGTATCCAATAAGTTTTCAATTACAAGAGCACTCAAAATACAAACTGGGATAAAGCTTAGCCATTTTAATACAACCTCTGGTAGCTTCACATTTCGGACGAACATAAAAGGGATAATACGCGGTAGCCATGTTACAAGTGCACAGCCAATGATAAGCCATACCATAGTAGCAGTTGTCGTCATTTATCTGTCACCACCCCTATAGTTGCTACAATAACTGTTGAAAGAAGAACAGCCACATGTGAAGGCACAATATAAGAAAGACCATACATAATGACAACCATATAGCCGATTAACATAAGATAATGCATTATTTTACTTTTACCTACACTGCTAAGCTGGAGAACAAGAAGTGCCACAAACATACCAATCAATGCGAAATCTAAGCCCCATTTTTCAGGAGTTGCTACCCATTGTCCTAAATAGGCACCGGTTACACAAGAAAGAATCCAAAATAGGTAAGCAGTTATATTCAGCCCATCCATCCATTTTCCATGTAACTTACCTGTTTGCATTTGCTTTGTAACAGCAACACCAAATGTTTCGTCCGTCAATAATGTGCCGAAACCAACATTTCTTAGCATGGAATAGCGTGTGAAATGAGGAGCTAATGTTAAACTCATTAATAAATGGCGTAGATTTACAACAAAAATGGTTACAATAATAGCAGAAGCAGGACTATTTGTTAAAAGAAGTGCACAAAAGATAAATTGTGCGGAGCCTGCATAGATGAGTATAGTTAATAGGGCAATTTCGAGTACAGATAACCCAGAAGCGGAACCTACAACACCGAAAGCGAGTCCTATGCTAATATAACCGAGTAAAGTAGGGACACTATCTTTAACGCCTTGTAAAAAGCTATCGTCTGGCGCGTTTGCTGTTTCATTTTGAAAATCTGTTGTACTTGTCATAAATAGATCGTCCTTTCTTAAAAATTTCCATGTATACTAATAATGGAATAGTCTGATAGTTCGTGTGTTTATTAAAGTATACATATGTCTTATAAAATAAACAATAGAAATTGGTGAATAAAAATGGAGCAAATGAGTCGAAATTTGGCATTTCAATTAAAGAAGATCCGGCAACAACGTCATTTAAGCTTAGACGATGTTGCCAAAGCTACAGGGGTAAGTAAAGCGCAACTTGCTCAAATTGAAAAAGGGGAGGCAAATCCTACAGTATCAACGATTTGGAAAATTGCTGCGGGAATGCGCACTTCATTTTCTTCGTTATTACAACCACCTACAGCTCATTTCATGAAATATAGTAGTAAGGATGCGCCACATGTAGATGAAGATGAGGGACGATATCGTGTATATTCCATTATTCCTTATAATCCAGAACGTGGCTGGGAACTTTATAAGGTTGAGATGGAGCCTGGTGCCTCTAGCAGGAGTGAAGCCCACACAGAAGGGGTAGAAGAGACGGTAACTGTTATTCAAGGACAAGCCATCATTTCTGCTGGGGAGATGCATGAATTACTAGAAGAAGGGGATACACTAGTATTCTCAGGGCATCAGCCACATGAGTATAAAAATACTTCGGAAAAGTTAACGATTTTACATTTAATATTGCAATATAAATAGAGGTGTCGATTTTGAGTGAATGGTTTACTGTAGATAATATTGAGCAGATTGCGGCACAATATAGAACGCTTGGCCCAGTCATTGGTTTATTTTTAACGTTTATAGAGGCGTTTTTTCCGTTTTTACCTTTAGTCGTGTTCGTTGTCGCCAATGCGAGCGCATTTGGTTTATGGTTAGGTTTTTTATTATCATGGATAGGATCTGTAGCGGGATCATATGCAGTATTTTTGCTTGTCCGACATTTTGGCAAGCATCCAAAGCTTCGATTTGTAACAGGCAGTAAAAAAGTGGAGAAGCTAATTAAATGGGTAGATATGAATGGTATTAGTCCTCTGTTCGTGTTACTTTGTTTTCCTTTTACACCCTCAATCATTGTAAACATTGTAGCGGGGCTATCTCATATTCATAAAAAGTTTTATTTTGTGGTGTTATTGGCTGGAAAGTTCGTTATGATTTTAGGAATGAGCGTGCTTGGTTACGATTTAAAGTCGCTCCTAACAAGCCCTGTAAGACTGATAATTGCGGCTGTTGCGATTGTCGTGCTTTGGTGGGTTGGGAAGCTTATAGAGAAACGATTAAACGCGCGTGTAGAGAGAGATTTAAAACAAGCGCGAAAATTGACGAAAAATCACCAACGTTGAAAGTTGAATATGCACATCTTCCCCCTTTTATCATGTAAAATGAGAGAAGGGGTTTTTTATCTTACAAATACGTAGGCAGTGCTCGAGTAATATGGAGTAGCGCTTAGATAAAATATAAAAATGCACAGTTAGAGAAGCAAAAAGTTCGGGGGTACTATCAAAGTGATCGGGTCCATGCAAAACTGCTCATATGAAATGGACTGGTAAAGTGATCAGAGAAAACTGCTCAGGTAGATGGGTGAAGTGATCGGGTCGAAGCGAAAACAGCTCTGGTAGACCGTCAAAGTGATCGGTTCAAAGAGAAAACAGCTCAGGTAGACTGGCAAAGTGATCGGGTCAATGAGGAAACTGCTCAGGTGAAGTCGCAAAGTGATCGGGTCGAAGTGAAAACTGCTCAGGTAGGCCAGCAAAGCCCGTATATTTACGACTAACATTTTTTTAAATAGATTATTAACAGGAGGAGAAAAGTACATGACATTGCGTATTGTATCAGGACGTTCAGGGACGGGTAAATCAACGTTTATTCATCAAGAGATTGTCGAGCAACTAAAATCAGAGCCGTTAGGTCATCCAATTTTTGTGATTGTACCTGACCAGATGTCTTATTCAACGGAGTATGAGCTTACGAATAAGCATGGCTTGCAAGGCTTAATCCGTGCGCAGGTCATGACATTTAAACGATTAGCATGGCTAGTATTACAGGAAACGGGTGGTATTGCTCGAAAAGAAGTAAATGGCTATGGCTATCGAATGCTTATTCGCAAACTTTTAGAGGAACAAAAAAGTGAGTTTTCATTATTTCGACAAGCAGCAGGGAAACGGGGCTTTACGGAGGAAATTGAAACGCTATTACGAGAGTTTAGTCGTTATAGTGTAAATAGTTCGGTGCTAGCTGAAGTGTCAGCGTCTTTGCAGGCCATTGATGCGCCTAATACATTGCAAGCGAAGACGAATGATTTACAAGTAGTTTTGCAAGCTTTGGAGGAACGACTTGGCACGACGTATGTCGATAGTGAGGGGTATTATCCGATTTTAACCGAGCAACTAAAATACTCCGAGACGATGAAGCAGGCGTCGATTTATATAGATGGTTTTACAGCATTTACAGTAAGAGAATTTGAACTTGTAAAAGAGTTATTAAAGGTGACGAAACAGGTAACCGTAGTTCTTCCCTTCGACCATATTGAAGAAGTTTATGATGAGCAATCTTTATTCTATGAAGCCGCATCTACTAACCAACGTTTGCACGACATTGCAAATGAAGAAGGCATTGAAGTTGAAGCACCACTGCACTTCTACAATACGTATCGTTTTCAATCTGGTGATTTACAACATATGGAAGCTAGATTTGCTGATATGGTGCCTCCAACGAAAGAAACATCAGGTGATGTAATGGTACTTGAAGCATCTAATCGACGTGCGGAGATACATGCCATTGCCCGGGAAATAACAAAGCTGACAAGAGAGAAGGGGTATCGTTATCAAGATATAGTACTTCTTTATAGACAAGCAGAAGTCTATGACCCGCTCATTACAACAATTTTCCAACAATATGAAATTCCTATTTTTACTAATTCGAAAAAGACGATGCTGCATCACCCTTTAATTGAACTTAGTCGCTCTGCTTTAAAAGTTATTACTTCTAATTGGAAATATGAACCGGTTTTTCGTAGTGTGAAAACTGATTTATTTTTCCCGTTACATGCTGAATTAAATGTTTGGCGAGAACGTGCGGATCGTTTAGAAAACTACTGTTTAGCACAGGGTGTCTTTGGTGAGCGCTGGTTTGAGGAAGCTCGATGGTTTTTCAAAAAGTATCGTGGACTTGAATTCCATTCACGCGTACAAACGGACGAAGAACGTGCTATGCAGGCAGAAATCGAGGCCATTCGCGATGAAGTTCGTCAGCCGCTTAAAATATTACAGGACAAGCTAGAAGTGGCGACAACAGGACGAGATGTAGCGACAGCTTTATTTGAGTTGATTGAAAGTTTAAATGTTTATGAAAAGCTTCAAGCAATGAAAGACCGTGAACTTGATCGAGGCGATGCATTAGCTGCAAGTGAGCATGATCAAGCGTGGAAAGAATGGATTGCGGTGCTCGATCAGTTTGTTTATATGTTTGGTGAGCAGGAGATGTCCGTGGAGGAAGCGGCGAAAATTTTAGATGAGGGCTTTGATACATTAGAATTTTCACGTATCCCACCTACATTAGATGAGGTCATGGTAGCGACAGTTGATTTAGCTCGTTTATCGAATATAAAAGTCGCTTTTGTTTTAGGAATGAATGATGGAGTCTATCCAACTCGTATAGATTATGAGGGATTGCTGTCAGATACCGAACGTGAATGGTTTGGTCAAATTGGTTATGAGCTAGCGCCGACATCTAAAAATCGTTTACTGCAGGAGAATTTCTTGCTATATCGAGCTTTAACGACGCCATCCGATAAATTATATATGTCCTATCCAACGGCAGATGAAGAGGGCAAGGCGCTACTGTCTTCACTCTATATAAAGAAAATTATCGGCAATGATAAAACAGCTGGCCTGTTGAGCGGTGTTGAGGTCGAGCGTGTTGTGATTGATCCAATTGAACTACTGGATGAAAGTGCATTACCGTATTTACGCCATCCGCGTACAGCTTTAGCACATTTAATGGTGCAAAAACGCCAAGCTGAACATAGCCGAGAGCTGGCGCCAGAGTGGCTTGCTTTACAAAAATATTATCAACAGGACCCTTATTGGGCACTTGTTTATGATCGAGTTTTACATCCAATCACTCATAAAAATGAAGCAGAGCCATTAGAAAACTACATCACTCAGGAATTATATGGTCAAAAACTAACATCTAGTGTGTCTCGTATTGAAAAATATTTCCGTTGCCCATTTTCTCATTTTACAACGTATGGACTTCATCTAGAAGAGCGGGCAGAGTACAGACTAGAAACATTTGCAATGGGCGATTTATTCCATGAGGCATTGAAATGGATTACGGAAGAGACACACCGTCTGCAACTATCATGGATACGTTTAACAAAGCAGCAAATTAAACAATTAGCACGCCAAGCTGTAGAGCAAATTGTACCTGTGTTTTCTCATCAAATCTTACTATCAAGCGCACGTTATCGTTACATTCAACGCAAGCTTATTCGTATTGTCGAGCGAACAATGACGGCACTTACGCAGCATGCGAATGTATCCCACTTTAAGCCAATTGCCATTGAGGCATCATTTGGACCGGGACAAAATGAACAGCTTCCTCCGCTTGAAATTGATTTAACAGGTGGTAAGAAAATGTTTATGCGAGGCCGTATTGATAGGGTGGATAGTGCGTCTATTGATGACCGCTCTTATTTACGAATCGTCGATTATAAATCATCCGCTCGTGATTTAGATTTGAATGAGGTTTATCACGGATTGTCTCTACAGGTACTAACGTATTTAGATGTGGCGATGGAAAATTCGTCTTATTGGCTGCCAGGTGAGGCGGAGCCAGCTGGGGTTCTTTATGTACATGTCCACAATCCAATGCTAAAGCTTGATAAGGATTTAAGCGATAGTGAAATTGAAGAAGACCGTTTAAAACAATACAAAATGAAAGGTCTTTTGTCAGAAAATGCGGAGTCCATTTTATCGATGGACGAGCAATTAGAGGAATCAAGTGGGCATTCAAAAATCATTCCTGTCTATATGAAAAAAGATGGGACACCGTCAGAATCTCAGTCGCGTATTGTACCTGTTAAAGATATGAAAAATCTACAGCATTTTGTACGACGCAAGCATCAAGAGGCTGGTGATGGAATTTTAGCAGGAGATACCTCCATTAGTCCTTATAAACTTAAAACAAAAACAGCATGCGACTACTGTCAATTTACAGCTGTTTGCCAATTTGACCCATCTGATGGCAAGCAAAGCTATCGTCAGTTACAGCAAGCAAAACCGAATGATATCGTTGAGAAAATTCGGAAGGAGATGAAGTAAGTTGGTACAAAAAATACCCGAAAAGCCAGCGGAAGTAACGTGGACTGACGACCAATGGAAGGCCATCTATGCAAGCGGTCAGGATACACTTGTATCGGCTGCGGCAGGCTCTGGTAAAACGGCAGTACTTATTAATCGTATGATTGAAAAGGTAGTTGCGACAGAGGATCCCATCAATGTGGACGAGTTACTTGTCGTAACATTTACAAATGCATCCGCTGCTGAGATGCGTCACCGTATGGCGGAGGCACTTGAAAAGGCTATTGCAGAAAATCCAACTTCCAACCATTTGCGACGCCAGCTAAGCCTTGTCAATAAAGCACAAATTTCAACGCTGCATTCCTTCTGTTTAGCCATTGTTAAACAGTATGCCTATATGTTAGATATTGACCCAGGCTTTCGTATAGCGAATGAGGCGGAGGTTGCGTTATTAAGGGACGATATATTAGCAGAAGTATTAGAAGATGCTTACGATTCTGAGGATGAGGCTCAGGTTCAAGCAATCTACCGTCTTGTTGATAGCTTTACGTCGGATCGAGATGATCAGGCTATCGAAACATTAATAAGCAAGCTTTATGATACGTCTCGTGTTCATGCAGAGCCTCAAAAATGGCTTCGTAGTCTACCAGAGACATATGACTTAGCAGCGGACATAACCATTGATGATTTAGAGCTGTCGAAATATGTGAAGTTAACAGTCAAGCATAGTCTTGATGAGGCATTCGTCTTAATTTCTGAAATGCGTGCCATTACGCTACAGCCCGAGGGACCTGCACCATACGCTGAAACCGCAGAAATGGATTTTGCTATGATTCAGGAAGGCATTCGCATTAGCCGTGAAGGAACGTGGCAGGAACTTTTTGATTATTTTGGTACGGTGAAATGGTCAACTTTAAAGCGTGTATCAAAGGATGCTTTAGTGGATGTGGAGCTACAGGAGCTTGCCAAGAAAAAACGTGAGGCAGCTAAAAAAATTGTGAACAAACTGAAAGAGACTTATTTCGTTCGTACTCCTGCACGCTTGCTTGAAGAAATACGATTAATGGGGCCGACAATCGGAACATTAGTCGAATTAACAAATGTTTTTAGTGAACAGTTCCGCATGGCAAAATTAGAACGAGGAATTATTGATTTCTCGGATTTAGAGCATTTCGCATTGCAAATTTTAACTGTAGAAGTTGAAGGTGAATTACAGTCTTCACCTGTTGCACTAGACTTGAAACAACGGTTTAAAGAAGTACTTGTTGATGAATACCAAGATACAAATATGCTTCAAGAAACAATATTGCAGCTTGTGAAAACAGGTAGTGAGCAAGATGGAAATCTATTTATGGTTGGGGATGTAAAACAAAGCATCTACCGTTTCCGTTTAGCAGAACCGAAGCTTTTTATGCGCAAGTATAGTGAGTTTCTAGAGGTCCCAGATTTAACGGGAATGCGTATAGATTTAAACGCTAATTTCCGTAGTCGAAAAGAAGTGTTGAACGCTACAAACTATGTATTCGCACAAATTATGGGTGAGCGTGTAGGAGAAATTCTTTATGATGAAAATGCTTCATTAAAGCCAACAGCACCGTATGATGATAAAGAAGTTCCGGTAGAGTTAGTCATCATGCATCCTCCTGAAGAAGAGGCGTTGGACGAAGAGGCGGAAGACATTACAAGTGACGCCTCTGAACTAGAGGAATTAAAAAAATCACAGTATGAGGCACGTTTTATCATTGAGCGTATTCGGCAGATGATGGAGGATGGGACAACCGTATTCGATACAAAAACGAAGACAGAACGTCCGTTAAAATATAGTGATATTGTGATTTTAATGCGTTCAATGACATGGTCAACTGATTTAGTTGAGGAATTTAAGCTTGCGGGAATCCCTCTATATGCGGAGTCCTCTAAAGGGTATTTTGATGCGCTTGAAGTCATGATTATGCTGAATGTACTAAAGGTTGTCGATAATCCATATCAGGATATTCCTTTAGCTTCAGTACTACGCGCACCATTTGTTGGCTTAACAGAAAATGAGTTAGCAAAAATACGGTTAGCAGATAAAAAAGCGCCATTTTATGATGCATTAAGGCAATTTATTCGTAGTGACGGGCATGGTGTGCAATCAGACACTTTTGTGAAGCTTCAACGATTTATGCTAGCATTTGAAAACTGGCGAGATTTAGCACGACGTGGTTCACTGTCAGATTTAATTTGGAAAGTTTATTTAGACACGCATTATTATGAGATGGTTGGGGCGATGCCGAATGGTAAGCAGCGTCAGGCCAACTTACGCATTTTACATGATCGTGCTTTAATGTATGAGAAAACAGCCTTTCGAGGACTATTTCGCTTTTTACGTTTTATTGATCGTATGCGTACGCGTGGGGATGATTTAGGAACAGCTAAATCGATTGGAGAAAAGGATGATGTTGTGCGTCTTGTAACGATCCACACTTCAAAAGGTTTGGAATACCCTGTTGTCTTTGTTGCAGGGATGGGGAGACCGTTTAATAAAATGGATTTCCACAATCCATATTTATTCGATCAAGATTTTGGCCTTGCCGTGAAGGCAATTGATCCAGAAAATCGTATTACGTATACATCTCTACCATTTTTAGCTCTGAAGGAGAAAAAGGAGCTTGAAATGCGGGCGGAGGAAATGCGTGTATTATACGTAGCGATGACACGGGCGAAGGAGCGACTTATTTTAGTAGGCTCCGTGAAAAATTGGAGTAAAACGCTCGATAACTGGCAGGATGCTCAAAGCTTGCCGGTGGATGCCCCACTACAGGAATATTTACGCGCGAGAGCTAATAGCTATTTTGATTGGCTTGGACCTGCAGTTGCTAGACACGCAGATTTTGCAACACTTGCTTCTTCCACTTATAAGGCACCTGAAGATGTATCGCATTGGTGGGTACGTGCTGTTGAAACAAGCCATTATGCGTATGACATACAGGTGTTAGAGGATGACATACAGCCATTGTTAGAAACGCCAGAGGAAGAAGCTTTGCTGTCGGAAATTGCGATGCGCTTTCAAGCACAGTATGCATATCAAAAATCAACACAAAAACGCTCCAAAACATCTGTAAGTGAAATTAAGCGTTTAGAAAATCTACAGCGACAGGAGGAGCCTGAATATTACTTTTCAGTACCTTCTAAGCAAAAAACGACAACTATTGCGCCCCGTCCAACCTTTTTACAGGACAAACAGATGACAGGTGCAGAAATAGGAACAGCTGTCCATACAGTCATGCAGCATGTACCTCAAAACGGCTTTACGGATGTACAGGAGGTTAAGGAGTTTGTCGCTCATTTAGTGACAAGGCAGCTTCTGACCGAGGCGGAGGGCAAGGTTGTTCCATGGAAAAAAATATATAATTTCTTTACAACAGATATTGGACAACGCTTTAAAAAAGCAAAAACAATCCGGAGAGAGCTACCATTTACGATTAGTAGAGTAGATGAAGATGGCGACGCTCAAATTGTCCAAGGGATTATTGATTGCTTATTTGAGGATGAGAATGGTGAATGGATTTTGCTTGATTATAAGACAGATCGTATTCAATCACATTTTGCTGAGGAACCAGCGCTAACGAAGGAACTCTTAGATCGATATGGTGTTCAGCTGAGAGTTTATAGTGAGGCGATTGAATCTATCCTTCAAATTAAAGTAAGTGATAAGGTTCTATATTTATTCGATATTGAACGGGCTTTACAAGCATAAGTGAACGCGGTGTAAACAGGGCTTTCTGATATAGTTTCATAATAAGGGAATGAATTTAGAGAGCCCTGTTTTCACCATATACATAGAGGAGGCTATTTTGTGGAGTTAAAACCGACAATGTTGCAGGAACGCATCGCAACATTAGATATTTTACGTGGTATTAGCTTACTAGGCATTTTACTCGTTAATATGTTTGCCTTTTATTTGCCAATGCCATATATTGATTTGGCATCATGGTTTACAACACCGTCAGATATGGTGTGGCAGCAAAATTTAGATATTTATGTACAAAGTAGCTTTTATCCACTGTTTGCCATGTTATTTGGCTATGGACTCGCTATGCAATGGCAGAAAGCACAGAGTCGTGAACAAAATTTTTATGAGTTAGGACTGCGAAGACTTTCTGTAATATTTGTATTTGGTTTGATACATGCTGTGCTTATTTGGTGGGGCGACATTTTGATGATGTATGCATTTTGCGGCATTTTTTTATTACTTTTACTACGTCTACATCCTATTTGGTTATTGTCAATCGGTATTATGATTAACGGCGTTATGCAAGCTTTTATGTTATTTGTTGTAGGATATATTAATTTTAATACGAAAATTGATGAGTATTTAGATATTACTTCGGTAGAGCAGGCGATAAGTGCTTACGGAACGGGCAGTTGGATGGATGCATTTATGCAACGTTTAACCGATTTATCTGTTCAGGCGGGGATCGGCATGTGGTTTGTGGCGTTATTTACAATTTTACCATTTATGTTAATTGGTGCCGCAGCTTCTAAATGGCGTTTAGTGGAACGAGCAAGGGAGCTAAAATGGCTTTGGCTGGCATTAGCAATAGCTGGATTAGCAGTTGGTATTTTTATTAAGAGCTTACCAATCATGTTTACACGTACGTATTTATTAGACTACTTGAAAGCATACATAGGTGGTCCAATTTTAGCAGTTGGCTATACGGGGCTCATTGTTTTACTTTGTTTACTTCCATTTGTATCAAAGCTGCTTAGTCCTTTTGCAAAAATGGGGCGCATGTCATTAACGATGTACATACTTCAATCGATCATTGGAACATGTTTGTTTTATCAATTTGGATTTGGCTGGTATGGAAAAGTGAGCGTCGCAACAGGTGTGTTAATAGCAGTCAGTATTATAATTGTCCAAATGATTGTGGCAGAAATTTGGCTAGCGAAATGGCAACAAGGTCCATTAGAGGCTTTATGGCGCAAATTAACATATAAAGCGAAAATTAAAGCAGGGTAATTAGTGCTTGATTCTCTTGTGAAAAGCGAGCAATCTGCGGTGAAAATAGCCTTCATTTTTAATGTGACGGCAACATAAAGTGAATGAATGCGTCTTGTATAATAAGAATAATTAATTGCGATTTGGCTCATTAGCAAAAGTGATTTTGGATGTTACGTAAATAAGTTGATTGTAGTGGAGACTGGGCGACTCCTTGGGGATCAGCAATAGAGGAACGAAGGCTAAAACCATCACATCCTGTGATAACGCCTTCGTGACCAACATCCTGTTGGCCCAAGCGGCTCATCGGACGCCCCCAGGAAGCTCTGCGCGAAAGCGAAGCGTCAGCGGCAAATGTTTTATCTGTGCGAAAGCGAAGCGGCAGCAACAAATGTTTTCTGTAGCGAAAGCAAAGCGACAGCTACAAAGCGCCCAGTCGGAACGGAAATCAACTCCACGTTATGGTGAAGAGCCTGCTAAATATTAGGAATAAAAATAGTTGTCGCAAAAGTAAGGCAATTCCTATAATATTGTTGTATCATGTAGAAAAAAGAAGGAGCTCTGAAAATCATGAAAATTTTATCATTTAAATTAGGTGGACATGTAAGCTTTGGACCAAAAGTAAAAAAAGAAGAAGCGGTATGGGATGTACTCGCTATTCAAAATGAACTTCAAGTTCTCCCTTCTTTTTCAAGTTCAATTGTAGATGGCATTGCTCTAGGCTTTGATTTTGTTGAACAGATTCGTAAATTAGTAGAAGCCGCTGAGAAATCAGACCGTGCAGAGAGCTTCAAACGTGAATTTACAGTGATTGAGTGGTTATCACCGATTCCACGCACACCAAAAAACATTATGTGTATTGGGAAAAACTATGATGAACATGCTAAAGAAATGGGTGCAGAGGCAGCTCCAACAGACTTAATGGTATTTACAAAGTCTCCGACTGCTATTGCAGCTGATGGCCAAACAATTTCTATCCATGCTGATCTTTCATCGAAAATGGATTATGAAGGCGAATTAGCAGTTGTCATTGGTAAACGTGGTAAAAATATTCCGAAAAACTTAGCATACGATTATGTATTTGGCTACACAATTGCCAATGATATAACAGCTCGTGATTTACAAGAAAAGCATAAGCAATTCTTCTTAGGAAAAAGCTTAGAAGGAACTTGTCCACTTGGACCTTACCTTGTAACAAAAGATGAAATTCCGAATCCACAAGAATTAACAGTGGTAACAAAAGTGAACGACGAAGTGCGTCAAAACGGCTCAACAAAAGATATGATGTTCACTGTAGAATCATTAGTATCGATTTTATCTCAGCATGTAACATTAGAGCCAGGCGATGTTATTCTAACGGGTACTCCAGCGGGTGTTGGCAAAGGCATGAATCCGCCACAATTCTTAAAAGCTGGGGATACTGTGAAAGTATCTATCCAAGGCATCGGTACTTTAGCAAATCATTTTGAATAATTTTTCAAATCCGCGTGAGTTTACCTCCGCGGATTTTTAACTTCTTTCAGCGGGTTTCTACGCAAAAGTGAAGCGTCAGCGGCAAATGTTTTCTGCGCGAAAGCGAAGCGACAGCAACAATTATGCCGAGGCATAATTAATGTATATTACATGAACACTATTGTAATGTTTGAAACCCTTTCCATCACATGGTAGGATAGAGTTTGATAGAAAAAAGAATATGAGGTGGGGACAATAATGGATTTCTTAACTAGCCAAACGCATTTGCATATTACTACTTGGGTAGTTGCAATCGTAATCTTTTTAATTGCGGCATTAATGGGCAAGCAGTCAAAAGGCTTACATATGACATTACGTTTATTCTACATTTTAATTATCATTACGGGTGGGGCACTATTCATTAAAGGCATGGATTTTAATATGGGTATGCTCTACGGCTTTAAATTCCTAGGCGGTATATTAGTTATTGGTATGATGGAAATGGTATTAGTTCGTCAAAAGAAAAATAAACCAACAGGACTGTTTTGGATTTTATTTGCAGTATTCTTATTCATTACATTATTTTTAGGCTTCAAATTGCCAATGGGAATAAATTTCTTGGCATAATTATTTTGAAAAGTCGTGAAGATTTCGCTTCACGGCTTTTATTTTTGGGGGGAAGTTTAAATCGCTCAGGTAGCTTGAAAAAGTGATCGGGTAAGCCGTAGAAGTGATCAGGTATGCTAGAGAACTACTCAGGTAGCTCAAAAAATCGCTCGGCTCCCCCGACCAAGCCCCTAAATGAATTTATAGGAGAAGTTGACACCTTTTTGCCGTAATTAATTTTGCATTTTCGGAAAATATTTTGAAATGATAGCGACGTGACTATTTTATTTGGTAAAATGACGATGGATTGGTTTGAAAGAGAGGGAATAAAAGTGAAATTCAAGAAGTGGATAAGTGCGACAGCTGCATCGCTTTTACTAGCAACTACATTAGTGAGTGCTACACCAGTTGCACATGCTGATGAAGCAACGACAAGAACGATTGCAGAAGAAAGCATCTATGATTTACTCGTTGACCGTTTCTTTAATAGTTCGGGCACTAACGATTTTGATACAAATACGCAAGACCCTACTAAGTTTGCAGGAGGCGATTTTGCAGGTCTACAGGATAAACTAAAATTTATCGGAGAGATGGGCTTTACAATAGCTTCCATTGGTCCGATTTTTGCCACTGAGAAATATGATGGATCGATGCCGACGAGCTACTCTACAATTGAGCGTCATTTTGGTACAGCTGAGGAGTTTCATAGCGTCATTGAGGCCTATAAAGCTAAAAATGTATCGATCATGGTTGATTTCCCACTAAACAATGTAAGTCCAAATCATGAGTGGGCAAAGGATCCAGCGAAAAAGGACTGGATTGCTTCAACAAATAATGGACAAGTACAGTGGGACTTAACAAACAAAGATGTACAAGAAGCGCTTATTAAATCAGCAACAGATTTTGTTTCTACATATGATGTTGGTGGGATCCGTTTAACAAATATTGCTGGTGTCGATAAAGGATTTATCAATGAAATGATTAAGGCATTAAAAGATTCGAAAAAATCGCTGTATGTGATTTCTAATGAAGAAAGTGATGCAAACTTTGATGCAAGCATTTCACCGGCTACGGCTGATATTTACCGTAATATATTTAAAAATGTTGATATGGATTCTTCTAAGTTGATGGAACCTTTTACAGGTGAAAAGCCAACTCAAATTATGGTAGATTCCCTAGAAACACATCGTTTTACATTTGATTCTGCAGCTGAAAATATGTTCCCACCAACGCGTTTGAAAATGGCTATGGGTGCTTTATTTATGATGCCAGGGGTTCCAGTTGTGCAATATGGTACAGAAATTGCGATGAACGGGGAAACAAAGCCAGATACGCACCAAATTTTCAACTTTAAAACAGATGATGAGTTAATCGAATATATTAAAAATGTTCAATCTTTACGTAATAAATCTGAGACATTACGCAACGGTGATTTTGAAGTTATTACAAATGAAAATGGCCTACTTGTATTTACACGAACATCTGATAAAGAGAAATGGGTCATCATGGTTAACAACACTAGTAAAACACAACGCGTTGATTTAACACCTGCTCAGCTTGGAGAAGGTAAAATGCTAAATGGTATTTTACATGAGGAAAAAGTTCGTATTAATGAAAAAGACGTGTATCCGGTTATTTTAAATCGTGAAATGGTAGAGATTTATCAAGTTAGAAATGATGAAGGATTAAATGTACCTTATATGGTAGCACTAGGATTAGTATGGGTTATATTCATAGGATTTGTAGTTGTTATTATTAAACGAGGTAAAGTACGACGTAAGGAGCAAGATGCTCAATAATAAAGAGCAGCTTTATCCCTCATTGATTTTATAGGTAGTTAAGACAAGATAAAATGATAACCCCCTTCAACACTTTTTAAGTGCGGAGGGGGTTTTTGTTAAGCTTGATAGCTTTTATTCGTAAAGAAGATGGCAATTGTACCTGGTCCTACGTGTGAACCGATAGCTGAACCAATCATAGTTACTTGAATGGCTTTTGGTGAAAATCTTTCTTGGATATAAGTTTTTACTTCGTTGGCAAAGTCCACATCATCACTATGGCTAATACCAATAATTTTCTCAGAAAAATCATCGCCACGTTCTTGCATTAAATCTAACATGCGAGCGATGGCTTTTTTGCGTCCGCGAGATTTTTCAATCGGTATAAGCTTACCGTCCTCTACATTTAAAATAGGTTTAATGCTTAGGAGCCCTCCAAGAAATGCACTTGCCTTTGATACACGTCCACCTTTAGCGAGGTAATCTAAATCTTCAACCGTAAATAAGTGTTCCATTTGAGGGGTAAGGGCTGTAATTTTTGCTTCGAGTTCCTCCAATGAAGCACCTGTATTTCGGAGTCGAACGGCTTCTTCTACTACTAGGCCAAAACCTAGCGAAGCACATTTAGAATCGATGATAGCTAATTTAAGGGAAGGATATTGCTCCTGTACTTGATTGCGAATCATGACAGCTGTATTATAGGTGCCTGATAATTCTGATGAAAAGGCAATATAGATTCCTTCCTCATCATTTTTTGCTAGATTTTCGAAATGCTTGAGAAAAAGCTCTGGTGATACTTGGGATGTTTTTGGGCGAGCACCTTGACGAATAGCATCGTAAATTTCTTTGGAATCAATTGAAATGACATCATCATATTCATTATTGTTCAATTGCACTCGTAGTGGAAGAAGTTCAACATTGTTTTCTTCATAGTAAGACTTTGGTAAATCACATCCACTATCAGTAAAAATTTTCATCATTTGTCCCCCTAATTTAATATTCTATATGAGAAGTTTTCAAATACCTATACTACATAACAGGTGAACAAGTGTCGAGCTTTCACTTTCCACTCTATGTTTCTCTAAACTATTTCTAATGAAATGTTATATAGATATATTATCATATCGAGTTTCAGTATAATTGCAACCCAGGATTTTTAACTTTATTCAATAAGTACCCATCGAATAAAGAGTACTCCTGAATAAAGTTAAAATGAAAAAATGACTCATTACCATAACGTGTGGTTGATTTCCGTTCCGACTGGGCGCTTTGTAGCTGTCGCTTTGCTTTCGCTACAGAAAACATTTGTTGCTGCCGCTTCGCTTTCGCGCAGAGCAGAGCAGAGCTTCCTGGGGGCGTCCGATGAGCCGCTTCACTCGCGCTGCTCGCTCCAGGGTCTCGGGCCACCACGATGGTGGTCACGAAGGCGTTATCACAGGATGTGATGGTTTTAGCCTTCGTTCCTCTATTGCTAATCCCCAAGGAGTCGCCCAGTCTCCACTCCAATCAACTTGGTATAAGTTTCAATAGGTGTCATCCACAATTTCGGTGATGATCCAGGAAATGGGGTATCACTACTTAACTAGGATAATTTCAAGCGATCGATGAGTATTTTAGCGATGCCATCGTCATTATTGGTTGTGGTAATTTCATTGGCAATATTTTTTAAAGAAGAAATGCCATTGCCCATTGCTACACCTATGCCGGCGTAATCAATCATTTCTAAATCGTTATCTTCATCACCGAATGCAATAATACGTTCGCGTGGGATACCTAAATCTTTTGCTACATGAGCGATTCCCACTGCTTTATTTAAGCCGCGGCGAACAATCTCTATAATGTGAAGTGGTGCTCCCCAGCGGCGATGCTCAATGACCTCAGCATGAACTGCCTGTAAATGATCACGAATAATCATGGAATTTACTTCATTAGCTTGAATCAGTAAACTAGTTGGGTTATCAAGTAAATGGGTATAGAGATCTCCAAGAGTAATTTTTGGATTCCCCATGTTAAAAATATTTAATATACGTTCATCCTCTGTATGCACGTAAATATCGTCCTTAACTTCCGCAATAATATTTTCGTATTCATAGCTATTAATGGACTCGACGACATTATGCACTATGCCTAAATCAATAGGAGTATGCATAGTCTGCCAAGCAGCATTTTTTGGATGGTGGACATAAGCACCATTAAAATTCACGATGGGCGTTGTAAGGCCAAGCTCGTGATAATATATATCACTCGCACGATAAGGACGACCTGTAGCAATCATAACTTGATGGCCTTGTTCCTTTGCCTGCAATAATGTTTTTTTAGTTTTGGCTGAAATTTGTTGTTGGTCCGTTAATAACGTACCATCTAAGTCTAAAACGATTAAATGCGGTTTCATAGCTCATTGCCCCTTTCCTATAATTTGAATAGTATCTCTTTGTAAACCATTCGTCAAAATTTTGTCACATCGAGAAAAGTTTGCTAACATAAAGATGAGACAAAAATTGGGAGTGACAAAGATGATTGTTGAAAAAGAATTATGGGGAAATATTCCTTTATTACATATACATACAGAAGATATGAATGAAACAACCCCAGTAGTGATTTTTTTACACGGCTTTATGAGTGCAAAAGAACATAACTTACATTATGCATACCAGCTAGTAGGCAGCGGGGTGCGTGTCCTATTGCCAGATGCAAAATTACATGGCGACCGTAGTGAAGGCCTATCTGAGATGAAAATGAGCTTACATTTTTGGGATATTGTTTTAAATTCTATTCATGAAGTTGAACAATTATATAATGAATTAAAGAATAAAAAATTATTAGTGAATGATAAAATTGGAATTGCTGGTACATCGATGGGTGGAATAGTAACATCAGGCTGTTTAAAGCAATATGATTGGATCAAAACAGCAGCAGTATGCATGGGTGCACCAGGGTTTCTTAAATTAGCGGAGTATCAATTACAGCAATTCACTAAAAGCGGTGTGGATTGGCCAATGTCCGAAGAAGAAGTACAACAAACGAATGAGCTTCTTGCTAAATATGATATCAGTCTAACACCAGAAAAATTCGCAGGACGACCTGTGTTATTTTGGCACGGAGAGCTAGACAAAACTGTACCTTTCAATGATACGTATAATTTCTATTTAACTTTACAAAAATATTATGAAACAAATACAGAAAACTTAAAATTCTTAGCTAATAAAAGAGCGGGCCATGCTGTGTCACGAGACGGTATGTTAGCAGCCACTGAATGGCTTGCACAGCATTTGGCATAATAAGATGCATCTGCTATGATTAAGTTAACACTGTGATGGAAGGAGAAATACAGATGGATCAAGATATGAAAGACAGCATGTTAGGTGCATTAGAAAATGTAATTGACCCTGAGCTTGGTATTGATATCGTCAACTTAGGTTTAGTATATGATGTAGAGTTAGATGAAGAAGGTGTAGCAACCGTTACAATGACGTTAACGTCTATGGGTTGCCCAATGGGACCTGTTATTGTTGATCAAGTGAATACGGCATTAAGTGAGCTGCCGGAGGTAAAAAGTACAAATGTCAACATTGTATGGAATCCACCTTGGTCAAAAGATAAAATGTCACGCTATGCAAAAATGGCATTAGGTGTACGCTAAGTCCACTTAAAGCACAATAAAAAATCCCCGCTTACAACAGTAAGCGGGGGTTTTTTACTGTCAAAAAACTATCTTGTCAATGAATTAAGAGGTCATATAAAATAAAGTATGGTCTTCTGCAAAATAAGGGGTTGATTTCCGTTCCGGCTGGGCGCTTTCCTGGGGGCGTCCGATGAGCCGCTTCACTCGCGATGCTCGCTCCAGGGTCTCATCTGTGACGCTGATCCCCAAGGAGTCGCCCAGCCTCCACTCCAATCAACCACTTCTCTTAGTATGTATCTTCTGGCATGTTACTTTAATTTATAGCGATAAAACGGAATTTCAGCAAGAAGTGTTTTGTGCGAAAGTGAAGCGTCAGCAAGATTAGGTGTACAATAGCATTACTGTTATAAATTTCTTCTGTTTGATTATGGTGAGTAGCCATAGCGTTCACTTTTGAAATAATATAAAATTTATAAAAGTTCTACGTTATCGCTGATTGGAGTGGAAGGCTACTCGACTCCCGTGGGAAAGCGAGACAGGCGAGACCCTGCACGGAGCGTAGCGGAGGAAGCGGCTCGACGCTCGCCCACAGGAAAGCGAGTAGCCTGGAACGGAAATCCCCCTCATTTAAAGATTAAAATATTCACAATGATTTCCTTGATCATTATATGAAATCCCCGCTTACAACTCATAAGCGGGGATTTTGCGTGTAACGAATTAATCGATACGACATATTTGTAACGGACAATTCTCACAGGCGATTTCATCCTTTAAAAATTGTAGATCGTGAATGGTAATATAACCTTTTTCGAACGATATGATATTGTGCTTCTTTAAGTCATTCAGCATGCGATTAATCATCTCGCGACTCGTCGCACATAAATTAGCGATTTCTGTATTTGTTAATGGGAGGTCAATATAAATAGTGTCATTTTCTAAAGGTTTACCATAAGTATTGGAAAGACGGATGAGCGTTGAAAATAAAGCGCCTTTTTTACCGTTTAAAACTAAATCGCGCAAACGACTTTGATGCTTTAAATTTTCTGTTTGCAACCACTTCATATACTCAACCATTAAATTAGGCTGTTCCACTAGTAAAAGTTCCAATGAATCACGGCTTAGTACATATAAACTAGAAGGTTCTAAAACTTTAGCAGTCATAGAATTGTACGTAAGGTTACAAAATAATGAGCCTTCACCAATAATACTATCTGGACCACAAATACGAATGGTTAATTCCTTTCCATTCTCTGTTTCCTGACTAATCGAGATAGCTCCTGTTTTTATATAATAAATTTCTTTCGCACGTTCGCCCTCTAAAAAAATTTTACTATACTTATTCACTTTAATAAAAACACCGTGCTTTTGAAAAAGATCGTGAAATTTTTCTTGTATTCTATCCATAATAACCATATCTCCAACACATCGCTTTCTTTTTGTAAAAATTAAATAATTATTACAAAAGGATGGTGAACAATTTACATACTAAATCTAAGCAACATACTTTTATTATAACGTAATTTTCCAGTTGTAAGGGGAGAAATTTTAGGGCTAATTCTTTGCGAAGGTTTGTCGTGTGTTGTAAAATAAAGTTAGTCAAAAAAGGTCAAACATTTTTCGTGAAACAGAATGGCAAACGGGATTCCGCTTAACATTATTGAAAAGGGGTGCTAAATATGCAATTTCAACAAACAAATGACAAAAAACCATTAGAACAATTTGGACGTAATTTAATTGAAGAAGTAAAAAACGGTAAAATGGACCCGGTAATCGGCCGTGATGAAGAAATTCGTAACGTTATTCGTATTTTAACACGCAAAACGAAAAATAATCCTGTCTTAATAGGTGAGCCGGGGGTTGGTAAAACAGCTATTGTAGAAGGGTTAGCCCAACGTATCGTAAAGGGCGATGTTCCTGAGGGATTAAAGGATTGTATATTGTATGAGTTAGATATGAGTGCCTTAATAGCAGGTGCTAGTTATCGTGGACAATTTGAAGAGCGCTTAAAAGGTGTTTTGAAAGAGGTAAAAGACTCAGAGGGACGCATCATTTTATTTATCGATGAAATTCATACGATTGTTGGTGCAGGAAAAACGGATGGTGCGATGGACGCGGGGAATATGTTAAAGCCAATGCTTGCACGAGGTGAGCTACATTGTATCGGAGCTACAACATTAGATGAATACCGTATGTATATTGAAAAAGATCCTGCTTTAGAACGTCGTTTCCAACAAGTGCTAGTACGTGAGCCGTCTATTGAAGATACAGTTTCCATTTTACGCGGCTTGAAAGAGCGCTTTGAATTACATCATGCGGTGCGTATTCATGACCGTGCGATCGTAGCGGCAGCAGAGCTTTCAAATCGCTATATTACGGAGCGTTTCCTGCCAGATAAGGCCATCGATTTAATCGATGAAGCATGTGCGATGATTCGAACAGAAATTGATTCTATGCCACAGGAATTGGATGCAGTCACACGCCGTATTATGCAGCTCGAAATTGAGGAGCAAGCACTACGTAAGGAAAAGGACGAGGCAAGTAAAAAGCGTCTAGAGCAACTCAGTGAGGAATTAACAAAGCTGAAGGAATCCTCTGAGGGCATGCGTAAACAATGGGAAACCGAAAAAGAAGCGTTACATGGCATTCAGAAAAAACGTGAAAAACTTGATAAATACCGCCGTGACTTAGACGAAGCAGAAAGTAAGTATGATTTAAATAAAGCAGCCGAACTACGTCATGGGAAAATTCCTACACTTGAAAAGGAAATTCAAGAGATGGAAAAACAATTAGAGAATGGTACTGAATCACGTATTTTACGTGAAGAGGTAACAGCTGAAGAAATCGCATCTATCGTTTCACGTTGGACAGGCATACCAGTGACGAAACTAGTAGAAGGTGAGCGTGAAAAATTATTGCGCTTGAAAGATACATTGCATGAACGTGTAGTTGGACAAGATAATGCTGTACAGCTTGTTACAGAAGCGGTATGGCGTGCTCGAGCTGGTATCAAAGACCCGCATCGACCTATTGGTAGCTTTTTATTCCTAGGGCCAACAGGTGTTGGTAAAACAGAACTTGCAAAGGCACTAGCGGCACAGCTGTTTGATTCTGAGGATCATTTTATTCGCATTGATATGAGTGAATATATGGAGAAGCATAGCGTATCACGTCTTGTAGGGGCACCTCCAGGCTATATTGGCTATGAAGAAGGTGGGCAATTAACAGAAGCTGTTCGCCGAAATCCATATTCAGTTGTATTATTAGATGAAATTGAAAAAGCCCACCCTGATGTTGCGAATATTTTACTGCAAATTTTAGATGATGGACGCATTACAGATAGCCAAGGTCGTATGGTTAACTTTACGAACACGGTGGTCATTTTAACCTCTAACATTGGCTCAAGCTATTTAATGGAAGCAAAAGAAGACGATGCAGCAGTGGAGGATTTAGTGATGGCTGCACTGCGTCAACACTTTAAACCAGAGTTGTTAAATCGTATGGATGATATTATTATGTTCCATGCACTATCAGATGAGCACTTTACAGCGATTGCTTGGAAATATGTCGAACAGCTTGTCAAACGAGTGGCAGAGCAAGATATTACTTTACAAGTAGAACAAAATGTAATTGACTGGGTCGTAGAACAAGGAGCAGATGCTCAGTTTGGTGCTAGACCGCTAAAACGTTTCGTGCAACGTTATATTGAAACTGCGGTTGCAAAAGAATTGCTTCGAGGTGAAGTATTACCAGGAGAAACATTGCACATTCGAATGCATGACGGTCAATGCATCGTTGAAAAATAACAAAAAAACCTGTTCCGCATTGAGCGAAACAGGTTTTTTCTAGTTGAATTAATGATTGTCTGCAGCTTCTGGAGTTGACTCGTTTGGAATAACTGCACCGATGATGAAAACAAGAATTGTAAATACAACTGATGTCACAACAGCAGTTTGGAAATCAAAATCTGTACCAAGTACAGAGCTTACTACGTAGTTTAACATTGAAACTAGTAGAAATGACCATATGAATGTTACGATATATTGCATTAATTTCACCTCAACCGAACTTTTTTATATCATTATCATATCATAACATAAATCGAAAAAAAAAAAACCTTTTCTGTGAAACATGGCGAATTTGTCACAACGATAATCTTCCTTTTGTACTTGCATGCAATTTCAGTAGGATCGGCGAAATTCGAAGACGTCGTAAATGCTGATTGCTAGGGAGTGTCTGTGGTTGTTTAATTGAAGAAGTTATAGAGAAAAAGACTAGTAAAGAAAAGGTTGAAGTATTGGATAAAAAAAAGCATGGTTCATACTCACTGCAATTTTATTTTATGGTGTAAAAGGGTTAACGTATGGTTATCTATTATTCAAACTAATGTTGTAGTTCTAAGCTATCTCATACCGAGGTGGCTTATTGGGTCATCTGTGCGTTAGTCATTTTTTATTTGAAACTTTTTTACGTACCATTCGTATTATAACTAGACAATTCGAATTAATAGAACTGAAAAAAGGGAGAAATGAATTTTTGAACCATTGAATGAAGCAATTACTTTTTGTGATTTACTTGATTACCATTGCGGATGCGTATTACTCAACGTTGTTTATTGAACCAAAAACACCACCACAACACCAGACGATTAAAGCGTCAGCCATTACGTTGACACAACTACGGTAGCAAACCTAACAAAAAGAAACGTACAACACGTCGTTTGAAACCTTCTGTGCTGCAACCCATCAAGCGATTTCTTCAGATCACTAAGTGTTCCAAAGAGAACGTGATCCTTAACGACCTATTAGAGAATAGTTTGGACGTACGCAGATTCATGCGAGAGCCACCTTTCATCTTTTTACGATATCGACTTTTGCGTTGTTGATAATATATATGTTAACAATTGGTAGGCTAAAGCTGCGGATTTATTTGCAGCTTTTTTTTCATTAACCGCCATTATTAAATTTTTTAGCCTCACTTTTCAAAAAAAAATGCTTTTCTTGCATCAGCTCTAAAAATTGGAGATGACATTTGTTAAATCGTATGCCATGTATATAAGTTGATTGGAGTGGAGGCTGTGCGTATCGGACGCCCCAAGTCGGAACGGAAATCACCCCCCACGTTATGGTAATGAGGAACGTTAAATTTAATTCATCTTGCACCTCTCCTTCATTATGAGTTATAATTAAGACCAGTTACTAATAATTGATAGTAAGAAAGCAGAGGGGTTGCTAAATGAACGCTGGTATTATAGGAATTGGCAAATACGTTCCGGAGAAGGTCGTTACAAATTTTGATTTAGAAAAAATTATGGACACTTCGGATGAATGGATTCGTACTCGCACAGGGATTGAAGAACGCCATTTTGCCGCAGATGACCAAGAAACTTCAGATTTAGCAGTAGCTGCAGCAAAAGAGGCTATTGCAAAAGCAGGTATTACACCAGAGGAAATAGGCTTAATACTTGTAGCAACAGTAACACAAGATCAAAACTTTCCAAGTGTAGCATGTATGGTTCAGGAGCAAATTGGAGCAGTCAATGCAGCTGCGATGGACCAAGCGGCTGCATGTGCAGGATTTATATATAGTTTAGTGACAGCAAAGCAATTTGTAGAATCAAATGCTTATAAATATGTCTTAGTAGTAGGTGTTGAAAAACTGTCGAAAGTACTTGATTGGGAAGACCGTAATACCGCTGTGTTATTTGGTGACGGTGCAAGTGCAGCAGTTGTTGGTCCAGTATCAGAAGGTAGAGGTATTTTATCATTTGAGCTTGGTGCTGACGGTACAGGTGGAAAGAATTTGTATTTAACACAGCAAGACACAATCGCTATGAATGGTCGTGAAGTATTTAAGTTTGCAGTTCGTCAAATGGGTGAATCTGCAGTAAACGTATTAGAAAAAGCTGGTTTAACAAAAGAAGACGTAGATTTTTTAGTGCCGCATCAGGCGAATATTCGAATTATGGAATCTGCTCGTGAGCGTCTAGAACTACCACCGGAAAAAATGTCGAAAACGATTCACAAATATGGTAATACGTCGGCAGCATCTATTGGTATTTCCTTGGTAGATGAGCTTGAGGCAGGTAAGATTAAAGATGATGATATATTAGTACTTGTTGGATTTGGCGGTGGCTTAACATGGGGTGCCGTTACAATTAGATGGGGAAAATAAAAAACGAAAATGCTTGAGGGGAGTAAGACAATGAGTAAACGACGAGTAGTAATTACAGGAATTGGCGCAGTTACACCGCTAGGAAATAGCATCGAAGAAACATGGACTAACATTAAAGCAGGAAAATCTGGCGTTGGTGAATTAACACGTTTAAATAAAGATCTTTTCGCAGCAAAAATTGCCGCTGAAGTGAAAGACTTCAATATTGAAACGTATATTGAACGTAAAGAAGCTCGTAAAATGGATCGCTTTACACAGTATGCCTTAGCAGCGTCTATCATGGCGATGGAAGATGCACAATTAACAATCGATGAAGAACTAGCACCACGAGCAGGTGTCTGGATTGGCTCTGGAATCGGTGGTATGGAAACATACGAACAACAATTTTTAACATTCCAAGAGCGCGGAGCAAGACGTGTAAGTCCATTCTTCATTCCAATGATGATTCCGGATATGGCTTCAGGCCAAGTATCGATTCACTTTGGGGCAAAGGGCATTAACTCTTGTTCAGTAACTGCTTGTGCTTCAGGTACAAACTCCATTGGGGATGCTTTTAAAGTAATTGAACGTGGCGATGCAGATGTAATGATTTCTGGTGGTGCAGAGTCGCCAATCGTTACGATGGCAGTAGCAGGCTTCTGCGCAAATACTGCATTATCTTTAAATACAGATCCAGAAACTGCTTGCCGTCCATTCGATAAAAATCGCGATGGTTTCATTATCGGTGAAGGTGCGGGTATTGTTATTTTGGAAGAGTATGAGCACGCAAAAGCACGCGGTGCAAAAATCTACGCAGAAGTTCTTGGCTATGGTGCAACAGGGGATGCACATCATATTACAGCTCCAGCTCCAGAAGGAGAAGGTGCTTCTCGTGCAATGATGCAAGCTTTAAATGATGGCGGCGTAGAGGCTTCACAAGTAGACTATATTAACGCACATGGAACAAGTACACCTTATAATGATTTATTTGAAACACAGGCAGTAAAAACAGTCTTTGGTGAACATGCCTATAAGCTTGCAATGAGTTCTACAAAATCAATGACAGGTCACTTATTAGGTGCAGCTGGTGGTGTTGAAGCTATTTTCACAGCGCTAGCACTTAAAGAAGGCATTATACCACCAACAATTAATTTAACAGATCCAGATCCAGATTGTGATTTAGATTATGTACCGAATGAAGCTCGAAAAGCAGAGATTAAATATGCTATGAGTAACTCACTTGGGTTTGGTGGACACAACGCTAGTCTACTATTCAAAAAAATCGAGGAATAATAAAGTAAAACTATAATCAGTGGGAGGTTCTTCATCTCCCACTGTTTTTTAGTATTCACCAAAAGGGCTGTTTTATCACTATAAATTAGATTGACATGCCAGAAGATACACGCTAAGAGAAGTGGTTGATTGGAGTGGAGACTGGGCGACTCCTTGGGGATCAGCGATAGGGGAACGAAGGCTAAAACCATCACATCCTGTGATAACGCCTTCGTGACCACCATCGTGGTGGCCCGAGACCCTGGAGCGAGCAGCGCGAGTGAAGCGGCTCATCGGACGCCCCCAGGAAGATCTGCTCTGTGCGAAAGCGAAGCGACAGCAACAACAAAGCGCCAAGTCGGAACGGAAATCAACACCTTGTTTTACAGAAGAGCCTTACTTTATTTAATATGATCAATAAAAAAACGTCAGCCAATTTACGTGGCTGACGTCTTTTTTTATAGTTTTGTGAATAGATGATAAGTAAGAAGAAATAGAAAGGATGCCATAATCTTGTTCCGACTCTTTTTATTTTTAATGAGCTATGGCTTATTGATTCTCTCTGTAGGGAATCTCATCTTGTATTTGAATTATCGGACACTCGGATATTCCTGGCTAGTAGTTTTTAAGTACATGGCACATACATCAGCGTTTTACATGGCCATTGGATCAGCCGTTGTATTATGCGCTGTTGTGCTTGATCTTGGTTACGATAAAACTATAGATGAAAAAGATAAGATGTGACTCTTAAATTACTCTCTTTTTGGCCAAGCTCTTACGATCATCTCTATGATAAAGTATTCTTTTTAGCGACGTGCACGACCAAGGCCCATTGCTTCTTCCATGCGTTTTAATGTAGCACTTGCAATTGCATTTGCCTTTTCAGCACCTGCATCTAAAATAATATCTAATTCTGAGGATTCTACCAAATTATAGAACTTCTCTTGGATTGGAGTCAGGTGATCGATAACCGCTGCTGCCACACCTTGTTTGAAACCACCATAGCCAACGCCTTCGTATTTTTTTACAAGATCGTCAATAGATACGCCTGAAATGGCAGATTCGATTGTTAGTAAATTAGAAACACCAGGTTTATTTTCCACATCAAATGCCACAATACCATCAGAGTCAGTAACAGCAGATTTAATTTTTTTCTCAATATCTTTCGCTGAATCTAAAAGCTTGATTGTCGCTTTTGTATTTGGATCAGATTTACTCATTTTCTTAGTAGGTTCTTGTAGTGATTTGATACGAGCCCCTGCTTTTGGTAATTGAATTTCAGGAATCGTTAAAACGTCACCATAACGTTTGTTAAAGCGCTCTGCTAGATCACGAGTAAGCTCAATATGCTGCTTTTGATCATCACCGACAGGCACAATGTTTGTATTATACAAAAGGATGTCTGCTGCCATTAATGGTGGGTATGTTAGTAGAGCGGCAGATACGCTTTCCTTACCGTGAGATTTATCCTTGAACTGTGTCATACGTTCAAGCTCACCAATCGATGCAACACATTGTAACATCCAGCCTGCTTGTGCATGAGCTGGCACTTCTGATTGAATAAATAATGTAGATTTTTTAGGATCGATACCAGTAGCAATATAAGTAGCTGCTAGGTTGCGAATATTTTGACGTAATTCCTGTGGATCTTGTGCAACTGTTATTGCATGCTGATCGACGATACAATAAACAGCATCTCCTTCATCTTGTAATGCAGGGAATTGCTTAAACGCCCCTAAATAATTCCCTAGAGTTACAATACCTGTTGGCTGTACGCCTGAAAAAATAGTTGTCATTGTCATTTCCTCCTTGAACTTTGTTACCTCAGATAGTCTTTACATAAGACCTGATCCATTGATCCAAAATAAAAAACATCATGCGTCCTCATTAGTTTTCTAATGAAGGGACGAATGATGTTTGAATCCGCGGTACCACCCAGCTTGCCTAAATCGGCCACTTTACTTCGTAACGTGAAGGGACGAGCTCTGCTAATAGACTCCAGTAAGGAAACTAAGACGTTCACAAAGCTAACTCGGAAGTCCATTCCAAATGCTTACACGATCTGTTTGCAGCAACCACAGACTCTCTAAACGTGTAAAATGCATATGTACTACTCTTCGTCAGCGTTTTTTATTTAGTTCAATAACCGTCTTCCATCTGTATAGATGAGGAGAACTCACCAAAGACATAATTGATTTATTGCAAAAAATTATATTATAAACGCTCGGTGAAATGCAAGTGTGCAAAGTCAGACTTTTGGCGGTGTTCATTCTCCAAAAAAAATTATATGCTATTTTTGCTGCTTTTTTTATCTAATTAGCATCTCAGGAAAGCGCCCAGTCGGAACGGAAATCAACTAAACGTAATGGTGATGGGCTATTTTTTGAAAATGCAACCAATATTAGTAAATATACGTCTATATTGTACACACTGAACTGACAATATTCTCGTTTAAATTTTTTAAATGAGAACAAAAACAATCGGAAATGAGTGTTTAAAATGCGCTACGAATGGGAATATTATTAGTAGTCCATTAGACATGCCAAAAAGTAACTGCTGCTTTGAAAAGTTATATAATTAGACAGAAAATTTCGCGTGATGAGGTTATTCTTTTTTTTATTGGAACTATATTCAAACATCACAGAGTACTGTATAATGGTATGTAGATTACATTACATTAATTCTAATTTAACACACTGGTTTATAGATAATGATTAAATGGAAAGGATGTGTCAGTATGATAGTAACTTTATTTACATCACCAAGTTGTACGTCTTGCCGAAAAGCGAAAGCATGGTTAGAGGAGCATGAAATCCCATATACAGAACGTAATATATTTTCCGAACCATTAAGCATTAGTGAAATTAAAGAAATTTTGCGTATGACAGAGGATGGTACGGATGAAATTATTTCAACTCGATCTAAGATTTTCCAAAAATTGAATGTTGATGTTGAAAGCTTACCATTACAACGTTTATATGAGTTAATTCAAGAATATCCAGGTTTATTACGTCGTCCAATCATTTTAGATGAGAAACGTTTACAAGTTGGCTACAATGAGGATGAAATTAGACGTTTCCTACCTCGTAAAGTTCGTGCGTATCAATTGCAAGAAGCACAACGTATGGTGAACTAAAATCTCCATATTCTGCATAGAATAAGTATTAGATGTTACGTATGCAACAAGCATATTGTGACATCTATTTTTTTGTGTTTTACTTATGTAAAACCTTCTATATAAAGTATAATAAATAATAGGGAAAAGTCATATATTTCCGTAAAGTATGTTAAACTTGATTTAAACTTAATAGTTTACTACAATTTCAATAATTCAAATATCTTCTGTGAAACGGTGTATATCCTTTTCATTTTATGACAGAACAGCATACAATATAATTAGAGACAACTGTGGACAATTATTTTTTGATTTCGGTTGCTCAACGGTTTACTGTAGTGTGGTCAAAGGTTGAAAAACAAAAACGGAGTATGAGGTTAAAAACAATGAATAAAAGCATACTAATGAAACAAAACTGTTTTTCGACAAATGACAGTGAAGGGAGATGAGGTCTAGTGGACATCGAACGTGTAAACGAAAATACACTCAAGCTCTTTATTACGTACAATGATATAGAGGATCGCGGCTATAGTCGTGAAGAAATTTGGTACAATCGAGCAAAGGGTGAACAACTTTTTTGGGATATGATTGATGAAGTAAACACGGAGGATTACTTTGATGTAGAAGGTCCTATTTGGATTCATATCAATGCGTCTGAAGTAGGCTTAGAAATCATTGTCACACGTGCACATATTTTAAAAGACGGTGAAACCTTAGATGGTTCTTCGCAATTTGACGATCACAAAGAGTTGTTTGCCCCATTCGAGGACGTTGGAGAGGATCTTCTCAGTCAACTAACTCAGTTTGGTGACTTAGATGATTCAGAGTTATTTATGGATACAGACATTTATGTTTATAAATTTAAAGATATTGATGAGTTAATCCCTGTAGCGAAACGCATAACAGATGAATTAGTGGATTCCTCATTATTTAAATATGAAAATTGGTACTATTTGGTAGTTGACTTTGCGAACGCAGATGAAGAACTAAATCATCACGATAGAAATGCCGTTATCAAAGAATTTTTAATACCATCAAATTTCACAATCCATCGCTTAGAGGAATATGGCGAAAAAATTATGGAATTTAATTGCTTTGAAACAGTACGAAAATATTTTATTTAAAGTAATAAGTACTTGATTCAGTGCCTTAGACTGTAAACAAACTTGGTGATTATCAAGTTTGTTTACAGTCTTGTGCGAAAGCGCAGCGACAGCAACAAATGATTTCTGTGCGAAAGCGCAGCGACAGCAACAAATGATTTCTGTGCGAAAGCGCAGCGACAGCAACAAATGATTTCTGTGCGAAAGCGCAGCGACAGCAACAAATGATTTCTGTGCGAAAGCGCAGCGACAGCAACAAATGATTTCTGTGGCGAAAGCGAAGCGACAGCTACAATTATGCCGAGGCATAGCAAAATTGATATTTCAAGAAAAAGCCGTTCTTTATTTGTTGCTATAAAAACACTCCTTTACAATTGGTCAAAAAGGAGATGATTTTATGCTTATAGCCTATAACGAGCAGCAGCAGATTTTCCTTCCATACCAATATTCAAGGGAAACTTTACAACGATATAGGCAGCAGATGAGATTTTTTTGTCCCCAATGCCAGCAGTCTGTCCAATTAAAGATAGGTAAATATAATATCCCTCATTTCGCTCATATTGCTAATAATAGGTGTGAGCAGTTATTTGCAGAGGGGGAATCCAAACTTCATTTACAAGGAAAAGTCCAATTATTTGAATGGCTGAGAAAACTCGGGCATACAGTAAAGCTGGAGCCATATTTACAGAAACTTTCACAGCGACCAGATATGCTTTTGATAAAGGAACAAAAGCAAATTGCTATTGAATTTCAATGTAGTACAATTTCACATGAAAAGTGGCTACTGCGTACATCTGGATATGAGAAAAATTCTATACAGCCATTGTGGCTTTTTCAAACACCTCAAAAACAATCTACACAAGGTATTCAAAAAATTTCTATTTCCCCAATTATGCAAAAGATGATAATTACCACAGCACAAGACTTGGCTTATTTGGTGACCTATGATGCAAACATATCGAAATTTATTTATTGGACGAATCTTCTTCATGTTCATGGGCATACTTTTATAGGTAAAGTACAGGAACTAACTATTCACAAGCAACGTTTTCCTTTTTATGAGCCTAAGTCAATTACGAAAGAGGAATTTCATCTTTATTGGCAGCTTTATAAAAAGCATTGTAAGCAATTCGTGTACCAACGTTTATTACATAGTAAAAATGGGGTACAAGATTCATTTTTACGAAGTTGTTATGAGTTACGTTTTGCTTTAAAGGCTATGCCTGATTACGTAGGTGTTCCGGTAAAAAATGCGGAAGTGATACCGATCTCTCCTATCGAGTGGCAAACGATCTTACATCATTTTTGTCGTCGTTTACAATTAGTACCTCATGAACTAAACGAGGAAAATATTCGATCGTTTTTAATCGAACAAAATGTAGAGGTAACAAACCAAGCAGTACAAGCAATCAAAAATTACAGAATGGTACTGGCGAAAAGTTACGAAGAAAATGATTGTTTTCCGGATATTTGTGAGCAAGTGTACGCACATTTATTTGCAATTGCCGCAATATACTGAGAAAATATGAGAGTATAGGAAAAACTCACATATAAAGGGGGCTGGCACATGGCTAGTAATCAAGTTTTAGTAAGAAATGAAGTTCCAGAAGAGTTAACTTGGCGCTTGGAGGATATATTTGCAACTGATGCCCTATGGGAAGAAGAGTATAAAGAAGTTGCAGAAATTGCAAAAAAGGCGTCTAGCTATGCAGGTACTTTAACAAATGGTTCGGATGCGTTATTAGCAGTTCTAACTTATCACGATGATATTTATCAACGTACAATGATGCTTTACACGTATGCTCATATGCGTTATGACCAAGATACGACAAATAGCTTCTACCAGGATATGAATAGTCGTATTCAAACATTAGCGACTAGTATCTCAGCTGCCCTATCGTTTTTAACACCAGAGATTTTATCATTGAGTGAAGAAACAATAGAAAGTTACTTAACAGAAAACAAAGACTTACAACTGTATAAGCAATCTTTAAAAGAAATAACGATGGCACGTCCACACGTATTACCTGCAGAACAGGAAGCATTACTTGCACAAATGTCTGAGGTTACAGGTAGTGCTTCAAATACATTTAGTATGTTAAACAACGCTGATATGGTCTTCCCTAAAGTGAAAAATGAAGATGGAGAAGAAGTACAACTAACACACGGTAACTATATTAAGTTTCTAGAAAGCAAAGATCGCACTGTTCGTGAAAATGCCTTTAAAGCAATGTATGAATCTTACGGTAACTTTAAAAATACGTTTTCGTCTACATTAACTGGCAATGTTAAAAAGCATAATGTCAGCGCACGTATCCGTAATTATGATTCCGCACGACACGCAGCAATGTCTAATAACTTCATTCCAGAAAGTGTTTATGATCAATTAGTAGAAACAATTCATAAGCATTTACCAGCTATGCAGCGCTACATTTCATTACGTAAGAAACTTTTAGGTGTGGACGAACTGCATATGTGGGATTTATTTGCTCCACTCGTTAAGGAAGTCGATATGAAAGTCTCTTACGACGAAGCGAAGGATATTTTAGTAAAGGCTTTAGCGCCACTAGGTGAGGAATATCAAGGTATTGTTCAGGGTGGTCTTGATAACCGTTGGGTGGATGTCTTAGAAAACAAAGGGAAACGCAGTGGTGCGTACTCTTCAGGCGCTTATGGAACAAATCCATATATTTTAATGAACTGGCAGGATAATGTTAATAATCTATTCACTCTAGCTCATGAATTTGGTCATAGTGTACACAGTTATTATTCACGTAAAAATCAGCCGTTTGTTTATGGTGATTATTCTATTTTTGTGGCTGAAGTAGCTTCGACATGTAATGAAGAACTGTTAAATGATTATTTACTAAAAACAATTGAAGATCCACAACAGAAAATTTATTTATTAAATCATTGGTTAGATGGCTTCAGAAGTACTGTTTTCAGACAAACAATGTTTGCTGAATTTGAACACCTAATCCACCAAATGGATAAGAATGGTGAATCTTTAACAGCAGATCGTTTAACAGAGGTTTACTATAATTTAAATAAACAATACTTCGGCGAGGATATTGTTGTAGATGAGGAAATTGGCTTAGAATGGGCTCGTATTCCACACTTCTACTATAATTACTATGTGTATCAATATGCTACAGGTAAATCAGCTGCAACAGCATTAAGTAAACAGATTTTAGAAGAGGGTACACCAGCTGTAGAACGTTATATTAATAACTTCTTAAAAGCAGGTTGCTCTGATTTCCCAATTGAGGTATTAAAGGCAGCGGGTGTTGATATGAACGTTGCTAAACCGATTGATGATGCATGTAAAGTATTTGAAGAACGTTTAAATGAGTTAGAAAAATTATTGTTGAATAATTAATTTCAAAGGCTGTAGGTATTTCACTACAGCCTTTTTTCTATGATTAATTAAATAATAAACATTTAAGGAATAATGATTTTTTTTGATTTCTAAATGTTTAAAAGTGTGTATCTTGAAAAAATACTGTTTGTAATCGCTTTCTATTTGACAAATTTGTGAATCTATCATCGGACTTGTTGCTATATTTACTATTCCATGATAAATTGATTCATGTGAAATAAATCACAAAAACAAACATACACCCCTTTGTTTGAACGTGAACATTTCTCCCATCCCCTTTGTGAAAAAGAGGCGTCACTATCTGTCGAGGATAGTGGCGCTTCTTTGTTTTGTTTTAAATCTCAATCAAACGGTGAAGTATTCCGATAAAACTCAAAAATGTTCCGATAAATCACTGAAACGTTCCGACAAATTACTAATATGTTCCGACAAATTACTAATATGTTCCGATAAATCACTAGAACATTCCGATAAATATATTGCCTAACCGCTGATTTTCCAAAAATAAAATGAATGCAACCGGTTGCATTCATTTTATTTTTTATTTATAATGCAATCAAGTGGTTGCATTATATATCTCATTCAGTGGGTGTTTGACACCCGCTGAATGAAGATAAAGCCTTCGGCGGATGGCACGGATTTTTAAAGGAATGAATATAAGGATGTTAGCCTAAAACCTTCGCATCCTGCGAAAACGGCTAACTGACCTGCATCGGTAAAAACGCCACGTCCTGTGGCATTACCGAAATGACCGACATAGTGTCGGCCCTCGTGCAGGCCTGAGCACAATTCAAAATCCGGACGCATTGTTTATCTGTAGCGAAAGCGAAGCGTCAGCGGCAATTACGCCAAGGCGAAATTGATAGAAAAGAGGCTAGAAAGTGAAGAGTAAACAAAGTTATATGATACCTGTAATTGCTGCGGCTCTAGGTTTTTTTATGGCTTTATTGGATACCACAATTGTGAATGTATCTTTGCCAAAAATTACAGCATACTATGAAACTACAATTGATCAAATTTCTTGGGTTGTTGATGGCTACAACATTGCATTTGGCGTTGTTTTGTTAACGGCGGTTAGATTTGCAGATCAATTTGGTAGGAAGAAAATATTTCAAATAGGGCTTATTTTGTTTGTAGTTGCATCAGTTCTTTGTGGAATATCGCAATCTATTGAGTTATTAATCTTATTTCGTGTGATTCAAGGTTTGGCTGCAGCAATGATTGTTCCAATATGTGTTCCTTTAGTACTTGTTCATACTCCGAATGAAAAGGTTGGTATTGTAACGGCGCTATTTGGAATTATGGCAGGGATATCGACAGCATTGGGGCCGACAATTGGAGGAGTAATCTCAGAGTATTTTTCATGGCAGTGGATATTTTATATTAATTTACCAATAGGGATTTTAGCAGTAACCTTAATTCATACTTTTGTACATGAATCGTATGATCCTACTGCTTCTAAGAAGATTGACTGGATTGGTATGATTACCATTAGTATTTCATTGTTTGCACTCATATACGGGCTTTTACAAGTGAAGGAAGTTGGATGGTCATCACCACTTGTTGTTGGTTGTTTAATTGGTAGTGTAATAGGCTTACTATTGTTTGTAATGATTGAATCAAAAAATAAAGACCCAATGCTCCCAGTTCAGTTGTTTAAAAACTATCAATTTGCAAGTGGGAATATCGCATTGTTATGTTTAGGAATCGGTATGATGTGTGTCTACTTTTTAATGGCTTTTTATTTAACAACAGTAAAAGGAATTTCTCAGATACAGGTGGGCTTAATTCTTAGCTCATCTTCTATAGCGACAATGCTCATTACACCTCTTGCAGCTAAAGCAAATAAATGGGGAACATTATGGTTTGGTGTCATTGGTTATGTACTATTTAGTATTGGAACTTACTTGTTAGGTTTTATATCGACAGATCAATCGGTTTGGACTATTGTCGGGGTTTTAATGATCGTCGGTTTCGGATCTGGTTTAATCTTTAGCCCATTATCAATAGCGCTCATTTTGCAGGTTCCAGAAGAAAAGGCTGGGATTGCATCAGGGTTATTTCAAGTAAGTCGTGTAATTGGGGCTGCGGTTGGCGTGGCAATTTTAGTAGTGATGCTACAGCATACGATGCAGAACGAAATGAAAGCGGCAAAAAAGGAAATGATCGAAAAGATTGAGATAAGTAAACTTAGTGATAATACGAAGGAAAAGCTAAAGCTTCAATTGGAAAATTATAAAGGTAGAAATGAGCTAACAGAAAATAAATCGTCACTACAGGATGTTTTACATAAGCTAACAGACGAAGAGGAAAAACTATTAAAATCTTCACCAGATAACGCACGTGCTGAAATTAAGAAGAGCTTTGCCATTGAAAGAGAGGAAATAATTAATCTTTATCCAGCTTTAGAAAAAATAATTAAGGATCATATTTCCTTAGCATATAAAGCAGTGTTTAGATTTGGAGCAATTGTCATGTTAATTGGTGCTGTTTTCGCATATTTGAATGGCATAAATGCAAGAAGAATGAAGAAATATATAAAGGAACGTAACTTTGAGGTTGCTATGAAACGTTAACTTTTTTCAGCAGATGTTTTGGTAGCGAAAGCGAAGCGTCAGCTACAGATGTTTTGGTAGCGAAAGCGAAGCGTCAGCTACAGATGTTTTGGTAGCGAAAGCGAAGCGACATCACACGATTGAATGACCAACATCATGCTGCTGCCGCTACGTTAGCACTACGCTTTCGCGCAAAAAACATCATGCTGCTGCCGCTACGCTTTCGCACAAAGAATATCGGTTTGCCTAAAGCCTCCTTTCCTATCCCGGACTCAATTATGCAGAGGTATAATTGCGTATACTGAATGCAACTGATTGCTATCAATTTCTGATTCAGATATAATATTGAGCAAATTATGTTCGGAGGAGGAAAGAGGGCATGATGGCAAAGTTGAAAACAAGAGAAAAAATTCTAAATGCTGCTTTGACACTTTTTGGTGAAAAAGGGTTTGCTGGAACTTCGACACGTGAAATTGCTGAACGTGCCGGTGTGAATCACATTACACTTTTTAGACACTTTGGAAATAAGGAGAATTTGTTTCGTGAAAGTGTTATTTCACATAAAACAGACAGAGATTATTTTCCTAAAATAGAAGAGGCGTTTACAGGGGATATAGAGCATGATCTTAAAATCTTGGCGCGAGCTTATTTTGAAGAAAACATTCCTGTCAAGGAAACTATTTGGGTACTTATGCGTGAGATTCAACAAGATAAAGATTTTGAAAAAATGTTTTTTGAATACCCGAATAAGTTATTTCACCATTTAGAGAATTATTTAATTAAATTACATGAGCAAGGGAAAATTCCAAAAGGGAACTTTAAATATACAGCGAATTTTTTCTATTCATTGCTGTCGTCAATTTTAGTTTTCCAATTGACATTACCATATATAAATGAGCATATTAATCCGGATATTGATGAGATGATAGATGAAGTTGTGCATTTATTTACAGTAAGCTTGTATAATCCGAGAGAACGTAACAAAAGCAAGTGAAGTTTTCTTCACTTGCTTTATTTTAAGGGGCATCTTGGACAAGTCCCTATTTTATAGAATAATAGTATAATTGCATTATTTAATACGCCACAATATAGCGTGGTCTGTCTGAATTCTTTCAATCTTTTGTTGCAGCATACGCTTTTTTAATTCGCGTTCAGCTGTTTGTTCTGTTACTGAGTAGATGACAGCTACTTCATTTGTTGAAAGTGTATGGAATTTTGTAAATAGCTCTTCCAATGTCGGTAATGGTTGACGCACAAGCTGTTCATCCATTATTTCTTGTAAAATATGTTCATAAACTTCATAGGAATAGTTACCATTAACTTTAAGACCCTCATCTTCAATACATTCATTGAAAAATACAATACTAGGTACTTCATCAACTTCCATTTCACGTTTAATATATAAATCGCATTGGAAGGCACGTGCTGCTTCCTTGGAACCAAAGTCTGCAGAAAATTCATTCATGTCTAATTGAACATCTTCTGCAATTTTTAACAGCGTTGCATAAGAATTGACATCTTGCTGGTTTAGTAGTACATATTCTTGTAGTTTCGACAGATAGCGTGCTCCTACACGTTTGCCCTGTAACTCTGCCGCTTTAATAGCGATAGATGGTAAAACAGGGTGATTAATGTCGAGCTCAATACCTGACATACAACCCTTTACACGTTTGCTTAAACAATTCAAAGAGGCAAGCTCTGTGCTTAGTACAAAGCGCCATGTAAAGTAATGGTTGTACTCTAAATGTAACTTACGAAGAATGGCTTGCATATTAAATGCTTCTGGACAAAGTGGATCTACGAAAATATACAATTCAATAGGCTTATTAGCAGTAGAAATCTCAGGAGTTGGCTTCTGCAGCATTTGAATATTATTCACGTAACAATTCCCCCTCATCGTCATTTGGTGTATTAATCATGTGATGAGCTGTTAATACTAAACGTTGATAATAAATTTCACGGAACTTCCCTTCCAGCCCAACTTCATCCATCGCCTCGGACATACATTCAAGCCAAGCTTGAGCACGATCAGGTGTAATCGGAAAATTCATATGGCGTGCACGCATCATTGGATGTCCATGCTCCTCAGTAAAAAGATTTGGTCCACCTAAATACTGTGTTTGAAATTGAATTTGCTTGCGAGCTGTCTCTGTCAAATCTTTCGGAAAGATTGGAATAAGGTCAGGATGCTGAGCAACTCTTTTATAGAATGCATGGATTAGCTCTGAAAGCTTTTCAGCCCCCAGCTCCTCATAAGGAACAGTGTATTTTCGACTCATAAGTTAAATGCCCCTTTAATTCTTTATATCGTAAAGTATATTTTTATACTTGGTCATCTTTACAAATGTGAATTTCTTGTGACTACCTACATTCTATCAACGTCTTTTCGTTAACACAAACAAAGCGCTCTTCCGAAATGTTTTTCGCTAGAAAAGCACAAATTTCACCACGCGGGTGAAATTTGCCGGAAAAGACTGTATTAACAATGTTTATGCGAATCAATTATGCCTCGGCCTAATTCCATGACATCCGCCGGAGGCTTTAGGCCAACAGATGTTTTTTGCGCGAAAGCGAAGCGGCAGCAGCAAATGTTTTCTGTGCGAAAGCGTAGTGTTAACGCAGCGACAGCAACATGATGTTGGTCACTCAGTCGTTGCCACAGGACGTGGCAACGACTGAGTTCCTCTATTTCAGCGAATTTGCTAAAGAAGTTAAACTGTGTAGTAATTCATCACTTTGTTGACATAATTCTGTGTTTCTTTGAAAGGAGGAATGCCACCGTACTTTGTTACGCGTGAAGCGCCTGCATTATAAGCAGCTAACGCTAATGTAGGATCATTATCAAACTTATCTAGCAATTGGCGTAAATATTTTGCCCCTGCCATAATATTCTGCTCAGGATCAAAGGCGTTTGTAACCCCTAAATATTGCGCTGTTTTTGGCATTAATTGCATTAATCCTTGTGCTCCAGCATGACTAACCACATTTGAATCAAAATTAGACTCTTGCTTAATCACTGAAGCGATAAGTTTCTCAGGTACATTATATGTAGCTGCTGCCTTTTGAATAATCGAAGCGTATTGGTTCGCACCTGCTAATGAATTGGCATAAGCTGTTGAACCAATTACATTATCCGAAACATAGGAGTCGAGTTTTGTACTAGATTGTGTATTTGCTAATGCCGTCTGTACAGCAGAAGGTATAAAAACGTCATTAGAACCATTATAAAGTAATGATTGATACGCACTATTTTGCATGTTTTCAGATAACCCATTTAAACTACTAAACTGGCTCATCAATGACGAAGCGCTTGATACGCCCCCGAGCAAACTAGATAATTTTGCATTGTTAGTAGTAGTTGAGTCGCTGAGCAATTCGCTAATCATATCAGAAAACATAGAATTGCTGTCTGTAAGATTGTTTGACGATGAATTTTCTGAAGATCCTAGTGTTTGTAATGCTTGAATGTCAAGTAAAGTTCTGAGTGATTGGATATCCAAGGAATTTCCACCCTTTCTTGTAAACTAGTAAAGCTACTGTTAATTATTCATTTGTAATGCTTTCATGAAACGTGCGATCTTTTTATCTGTAGCCCGTTTTTCAATACCATATTGCTGTAGAAATTCGTCGAAGATTGCATTTCCTTTTATTGCATCTTTTGATTCATATTCTACCTCATAATCGTCGCACTGCAAATAGAAAGAATGGTCGAATACTAGAAGACCGTCCTTATAAGGAATTTCGACACGATCGGTTGTCAGTGAACCAAATACTGCTAATTCTTCGATAGGAATGTTGAAGAGAGCTAGTCTTTTTCCTACTTCTTGGGCATAGAAACCTTCTCCAGCAAGCATTTTCGTAGCTTGCTCAGCAGTCAATTCGTCAGTTGTCTCTAAATGAGCATGCTCTGCATTTTTTTCTTTTAAAGTACATTCAAAATATTTGTCGATTTGTCTAATACGAAGCCCGCTTTGTAGTTTCCGAATAGCTTGTGAGGGTGTGTCGAAATAATGATTTGTTTGACGATGAATAGCATTTTCGGGAATGTCGAAAGCTTGCAATAAATGTTCGTATTGTTGTTTTGTTAAGAGATTTTTAAATTCTATTTCAAGTTGTTGTGCCATTACGCTCACCTGTTTATTTAAATTTTTTTGCGTTTGTTGCTTAAGAGAAAGAAAGGATTAAAATGATTTATTCCTTTTCGCAAAGTAACCAACGCTGTGTTACACCTTTTAGAAAAAGTTAACCTTCCTATTTTCTGAATAGTTCGTCAATGCACTTTTTAAATTAGCTCAAAATTAGTTGATTGTAGTGGAGACTGGACGCCCCCGGGAAGCTCTGCTCTGTGCGAAAGCGAAGCGACAGCAACAAAGCGCCCAACCGGAACGGAAATCAACTACACGCTATGATAAAAAGTTTAGTTCGTTATTTCATTGATTTAGTATTTACACACTGCAACTATTTACCCTCTATGCTAAAATAAGAGGAAGAGTACGACGAAAAGGGGAACCGCATGTGCGTAAAATTTATACAATAGAAACATTGAATTTTGAAAACGAGCAACTTCATTTTAGTTTAAACGACATTGAAGCAAATTTACAGTTAAAACCTGCTGCGCAATTAATAGCAGATTCTGATGACTTTGCGTTTATTTATTTACTTGATGCAGGAGAGAATTATCATTACTTGCGTTTTCCACCAAGTAGTTGGGATGAACTTGTACATATTTTACAAAAAAAGCAAAATCCAAAGCTACAACTAGGTGCAGAAGTTATCGAGCTTACAAATTTCTACGATGAACTGGAAATGCTCGTATATAATATTGAAGGAAATTACAATTATGGGGCGGAATTTGTCCAAGAGGTGGAACAACACTTCAAGACAATTCTTGCTGAATAAAAAGACAAAACGAACAGACGGTGTTGGTTTTGTTCGATACCGAATGTCGGGAGGTTTTTACGATGGGACAATGGGAAATATTTTTAAGTCCTTATAAACAAGCGGTAGATGAGTTAAAAGTAAAATTAAAGGGTATGCGTTCACAGTTTGGTATTGTTAATGCAAATTCACCAATTGAATTTGTGACAGGACGTGTAAAACCTTTAGCAAGTATATACGATAAAACATTAGAAAAAGGACTCTCATTTGAGCCTTCTAAACAGCTAGGTGATGAGCTGGGGGATATCGCAGGCTTACGTATTATGTGTCAATTTGTAGATGATATTTCAACAGTTACAGAGCTAATACGTCAACGTAAAGATATGCGTGTAGTGGAAGAGCGTGACTATATTACACATAATAAGCCAAGTGGCTACCGTTCATATCATATGATTGTCGAATATCCTGTAGAAACGATACAGGGGAAAAAAGTGGTATTAGCTGAAATTCAAATAAGAACACTAGCTATGAATTTCTGGGCATCTATTGAGCATTCTTTAAATTATAAATATAAAGGCATGTTCCCTGAGGAGATTAAAAATCGCCTTCAAAGTGCAGCAGAGGCCGCCTTCCGATTGGATGAGGAAATGTCGTCCATTCGTAGTGAGATACAAGAAGCGCAGGCCTATTTTAGTGAATACAAAGAAGCATCGAATCCTAATTTACTATCGGAGAAGGAGCGTGACACAAAATGAAATTTTCCATTCAATCACGTAGAGATGCACAGTCGAACGAATTAATGGAGCTAGCAAGAACGTATTTGCAGGACTTTGGGTTAACTTATGATGAAGAGGCTCCTGAGATCGTAATCTCTATTGGAGGAGATGGCACTTTACTACATGCCTTTCATCGATATGCTCATTTACTAGATCAGGTTGCCTTCGTAGGTATCCATACTGGACATTTAGGATTTTATGCGGATTGGAAGCCATCTGAATTAGAAAAGCTTGTTTTGTCCATTGCCAAAAAGGACTTTAACGTTGTTGAGTATCCACTATTAGAGGTAAAGGTGGAGCATCATAATGCGGAATCCAATACGTATTTAGCGTTAAATGAAGCAACTGTGAAATCACCTGATGTCACGCTTGTTATGGATGTGGAGTTAAATGGTAATCAGTTTGAACGTTTCCGTGGAGACGGTCTTTGTGTGTCAACTCCTTCTGGTAGTACAGCTTATAATAAAGCCCTCGGTGGAGCAATTATTCACCCAACTTTAGCGGCACTCCAAATTACGGAGATAGCATCTATCAATAACCGTGTCTTCCGTACAGTTGGTTCACCACTCATTTTACCAGCACACCATCATTGTGTTTTACGTCCAGTAAATGAACAAAACTTTAATATGACAGTTGATCATTTACAAGTTACGCAAGGCGATGTGAAGTCGATTGCTTTTAATGTAGCAACTGAAAGAGTACGTTTTGCTCGTTTCCGTCCATTCCCATTCTGGGAACGAGTACATGAATCATTCGTGGCAAATGAGTAAAATGGATACAAGATTTACACTGCATTTTATAGCAGAAAAGGAAGGCCAACTATTAAGGGAGGCCTTATCTGAATGGCGCATCTCCAAGCGAGCTTTAACGGCAATTAAATTTGATGGAGGCTTGCTGACCGTGAATGATGTTGAGCGCAATGTTCGACATCCCCTTCACGTTGGGGATCAAGTTGAAGTTAAATTCCCTCCTGAAGAGAAAAGTGAAGGGCTTGTTGTTGAACATGGTGAACTTTCTATTATTTATGAAGATGAAGCTATTTTAGTGCTTAATAAGCCAGCACATCAGAGTACGATTCCTTCGCGTGAGCATCCAACATATAGCGTAGCTAATCTAGTGTGTGGTCATTTTCAACAGCAAGGTCTAGCATCAACAGCCCATATTGTAACGAGACTTGATCGTGATACTTCTGGCTTACTATGCATTGCCAAACATGCTCATATTCATCATTTAACGGGACTTGCACAACGCAGTGGAGAGATTTCTCGACAATATCAAGCAATTGTACATGGACATGTGGCACAGGATGTACAATCAATCATCGCTCCTATTGGACGCAAGGAGACGAGTATCATTGAGCGAGAGGTGCGTGAGGACGGTCAATTTGCGCATACAGATATGACAGTTTTAAGGCGCTTTTATTTACAGAATGAACCGATGACACATATACAACTAAAATTGCACACAGGGCGTACGCATCAAATTCGTGTGCATACGGCCTATGTGGGACATCCTCTAGTTGGAGATGAACTATATGGTGGAAGTCGCGAACATATAAATAGACAAGCCCTACACTGTGTGTCCTTGAAGATGCTTCACCCTTTGACAGATGAGAGTTTACAATTTACAAGTAACTTAAATGAAGATATGCAGCGATTATTGAATGATTCCTTAGTTTGAAGCTCGGCACAAAACCTATTTATGAACGAAGACTTCATTAGTTCACTAAGAGTGAAAACTATTACTGAATATGTTATATATTTAAGGGGATGTTCGCACAAACGGGCATCTCTTTATCATTTTATAGCTCAATAAGAGTAATATGTTTTTCTTAACAGCACGTTAACAGAACAAAAAGTAATTGTAGGGTATAGTAAAGTAGTGGATTTTTTTAGGCCATTACCACAATGTGGGGTTGATTTCCGTTCCGACTGGGCGCTTTGCCGCTGACGCTTCGCTTTCGCGCAGAGCAGAGCTTCCTGGGGGCGTCCGATGAGCTGCTTGGGGCAACAGATGTTTTTTTCGCGAAAGCGTAGTGCAACGTAGCGTCAGCAGCAGGATGTTTTTTGCGCGAAAGCGTAGTGCTAACGAAGCGTCAGCAGCAGGATGTTTTTTGCGCGAAAGCGTAGTGCTAACGAAGCGTCAGCAGCAGGATGTTTTTTGCGCGAAAGCGTAGTGCAACGTAGCGTCAGCAGCAGGATGTTTTTTGCGCGAAAGCGTAGTGCTAACGAAGCGTCAGCAGCAGGATGTTTTTTGCGCGAAAGCGTAGTGCAACGTAGCGGCAGCAGCAGGATGTTTTTTGTGCGAAAGCGTAGTGCTAACGAAGCGTCAGCAGCAGGATGTTTTTTGCGCGAAAGCGTAGTGCAACGAAGCGTCAGCAGCAGGATGTTTTTTGTGCGAAAGCGTAGTGCTAACGAAGCGTCAGCAGCAGGATGTTTTTTGTGCGAAAGCGTAGTGCAACGTACGGCAGCAGCAGGATGTTTTTTGCGTGAAAGCGTAGTGCTAACGAAGCGTCAGCAGCAGGATGTTGGTCACGAAGGCGTTATCACAGGACGTGATGGTTTTAGCCTTCGTTCCTCTCTGTGCTCGCTCCAGGGTCTCATCTGTGACGCTGAACCCCAAGGAGTCGCCCAGTCTCCACTCCAATCAACTAATATCCATTTCATACGTTATAATAAATATCTTTTCCAACTTTTATTGATAATCCATTTTTTATTCAGCAAAGGTGAAAAATAGAAAATATTCATCCACAGATTTATCCAATTAGATTGCAGTGATGTCGTAGATTGTTAAGTAGTAAAAAAAGGGTTTGCAGAAAAGGCATATTACACACTATTATATAAAAGGTAGATTTACGGCGTGGCCGTATCAATGATTTAACTTATTTCAGCAAATGTTTTCTGTACAGAAAGCAAAGCGATAGGTACAAATGAATTTATTTTTCGGCGGTTGGTCAAACACCCGCTGAAATAATTTAAAGCCTCCGGCGGATGTCACTGAATCGGAAAGGAGTGCTTTGTGCAAGCACAAAGCCGATTCTGGACGCAATTATGCCGAGGCATAATTGATTGCTCGGAAGGAGGGGACAAGCATGATAGAGGAAAGAAATGAAAAGAATGATGTGCAATTCGACGAAGCACGTTTGCGAGAAATGCTCGAAGCACATGATATAAACGCATTCCGCGATGAGTTTTTAGAGCTTCATCCATATGATCAGGCAACGTTTTATGAGAAGGTGGAGCCTGATATACGAAAGATCATCTATTCGTTCTTGTCTCCGACGGAAATGGCTGATATTTTTGAGGCAATCGAAATAGATGATGATGAATACACAGCATATTTAGCTGAGATGGATCCGTCATATGGTGCAGAAATGCTTTCTCATATGTATGCAGATGATGCAGCAGACGTTTTAAATGAGTTGGATACGAAACAACGTGAAAGCTATTTAGGCATGATGGATGAGGAAACAGCAGAAGAGATTAATGAGTTATTAAGCTATGACGAAGGTACAGCTGGTTCTATCATGACGACGGAATATGTAGCGATACCAGAAAATTCAACTGTTCGTTCGGCAATGGCGATTTTACGGAAAGAGGCGCCTGATGCCGAAACTATTTATTATATATTTGTCGTTGATGAAGCACATCGATTAACAGGCGTTATTACGCTTCGTGATTTAATTATTGCTGATGAAGATACCCTTATACGTTCGATTATGAATGAACGTGTTGTGATGGTGCACGCAGGGGATGACCAAGAAGAGGTTGCTCAAATTATGAAGGACTATAACTTCTTAGCGACACCAGTTATTGACGATAAGGGAGAATTACTAGGGATTATTACAGTCGATGATATTATCGACGTTATTGATGAGGAAGCATCGGAGGATTACTCAAAATTAGCGGGTATTTCCGATATGGATAAATTTGATACAACCTCGTTCCAAGCGGCTAAAAAGCGTTTACCATGGCTTGTTATATTATTATTTTTAGGGATGTTGACAGCAAATTTGATGGGACACTTTGAGGCAACGTTAGAACAGGTTGCGTTACTTGCAGTGTTTATCCCTCTCATTTCAGGTACTTCTGGAAATAGTGGAACACAGGCACTAGCGGTAGCTATTCGAGGAATTGCAACAGGAGACGTCGAAGAACATAGCAAACTAAAATTACTATTACGTGAAGCCGGTACAGGCTTAATGTCTGGAATTGTTTGTGGGTTGATTGTAATCGGCATCATCTATGTTTGGAAACAAGAGTTGATTCTTGGAATGCTGGTAGGAGCAGCGCTTTGTGGTTCTATTTTAGTAGCAACACTTGCAGGTTCTTTTATTCCACTACTAATGCATCGCCTGAAGATTGATCCGGCTGTCGCATCAGGTCCATTTATTACAACGTTAAATGATATTACAAGTATTTTAATTTATTTAGGTTTAGCAACAGTATTCTTAAGTCAAATAGGCTGAGAACCAAATTTCTTCCTTTTGCATATTGTATGAAAAAAGGGAAGTGAGTAATGTGGGTCATGAACCACGCTTGTTTATAAAGTCACCATCATATTTTCTAAATATCTCCAAGATGCTACATGAACTTGAATTGGATGAAAGTACGTCAGTGTATACAAAGGACGGCTATTTCAATGAGCAGACTATTGAAGAAAAAGAAGAAGTGGTTGAAAAGGTACAAATAGATCCGTATTTACTAAAGCAGCTTCAATTTTTAGAGAAGCCTTTTCGGCAAAAAGCCTATCAACCGTTACTTATATGTTTAAAGGATGGTAGAGAATTACGTGGTAGTGCATCTGATGTACAGACCGATTCATTGATGCTTACTTCTTTCGAATTAAAGACGCAAGAGATTATCTATTTTGAGGACATAACTCAAGTATTATGGCGAGGTAAACAATTACCTACCTTATGAAAAAAGTGTACAGCAGAGGATGCTGTACACTTTTTTTATATGTGTAGTGTGTCAAAGGAGAAAAGACTATTCACAAATCCCTAAGTCAACATCAGCAATACATTGTACAGCGCAGAAGCATGATAAATCTACAGTGATACAGCTCTCAGTTGAATTCCAATCGTCTACTTTACATATTTTTTTCATGTTGACACAGCAACCATCTCGACTTAATAGATCTACTGTACTTTCGCTGGAGTCAAATGAACATAAAGGCTCTAAAACACGCAAAGTAGCGCAGCATTCATCGAACATATCTTCTACACGGAAAAATACTGATGTACATATACATGGATCTGCTGTTGGTGAACTGAAAAATGCTTTAAAAGGAGTACCGTCTTTTGTTATTAACATAAATACACGTGTATCTGCATGAGAGCGTGCAGGACTTACAATGCCTCCAAGTGGTTCTAAGAAACAGTTAGCTGTACATGGTTGACATTCATCTCTCACCGCTTGATTCTGAATGTCTAAAATAGCGCGTACTACGTCACAAACGCAGCCTGCTGAATGGATTGGTCCAATAGGATTTGTTGGCTTGCCACAACCCATATTGTCACCTCCTTTCCTTGTTACTACTTCTACAATATGTGCGTATGAAAAATGGACTCGGGCTTTCGTATATATAGTTAAATGAATAGTTTTTTTATGTATGGAGAAACTTTAAAGAAAAGGAGGGTAAAAGCTTGAAGCTATTAGGAATTATGTTACCTCTATTAGTCAGTTTATCGCTTTTAAGTGGTTGCGGTGAAAAAGAAAAAGTTATTGTCTATGGTTCACCGGAAAATGAAAAGGAAGTTGAAGCAATTATAAAAGAACAGGACTATGTAGACAAAACTACGGTTATCCAATATGACAATAGTATGCTTGTAGCGGTGCAAATTAAACAATGGGATAAGTGGAAAAAGGCTAAATTAGAGAAAAAGTTGCAAAAGAAATTTGAGGAAAAATATCCAAACAAAGATGTTTTTGTCTCAGCTGATTATAAAATATTTTATGAAGCCAATAAAATAAAAAGGGAACAAGTTGAAGATAATAAACTGAAAGAGAAAATTACGAAATTGAAAAAGCTTGCAAAGGAGGAAACATAGTGGAAAAAGAACAATACCAGCAATTAGAGAAAAATGTCACGCCGAATCCACCCTATTTTAAAAATGTTGCAAAGGCGTTTCTAGTAGGTGGACTCATTTGTACAATCGGACAGGCCGTATCCCTTTTTTATATGATTTTCTTTGATTTTACCGAAGCGACAGTCGGAAATCCAACAGTTGCAACAATGATATTTTTCGCTATGATTTTAACTGGGCTTGGCTTATATAAAAAAATTGGTCAATTTGCTGGAGCTGGATCAGCTGTGCCTGTAACAGGGTTTGGTAATGCTGTTATTTCTGCTGCCATTGAGCATAGATCTGAAGGATTAGTACTTGGTGTCGGTGGGAATTTATTTAAATTAGCTGGATCAGTTGTATTATTTGGTGTTGTTTCCGCCTTTTTTATTGCACTTATTAAATTCATTCTTGTGACGATAGGAGTGGTTTCATGGTAATTGTCTTTCAATCCAAGCCTTCCTTAATAGCAGGTGGTGTGGTAGCAGGTCCACTAGAGAAACGCAGTATATTTAGTCAATATTTTGATGCGACCTACGATGATGAACGTTGGCAAATGAAAACAAATGAACAAGGCCATCGAAAAATGGTTGAAGAGGCCTGTGAATTTGCCATGAAAAAAGCAGGCGTGAAAAATAAGGATATTGATTACTTTATGGGCGGCGATTTAGTTAATCAAATGACACCAACCAATTTTGCGGCCAGAGACTTAGATATTCCTTTTATCGGATTATTCTCAGCATGTGCCACCTCTATATCTTCAATAATTGTTGCGAGCCTTTTAACAGAAGTGGGTGCCTCCAATTTAGCGCTAGCTGGTGCATCTAGTCAACACAATTCGGTTGAGCGACAATTCCGCTATCCAATCAATTATGGCTCACAAAAGCCCCAAACTGCTCAATGGACTGTAACGGCTGCTGGATATGCTCTAATTGGTAAACATCATGAGGAATACCCTTCTATTGAAGCAGCAACTGTTGGAAAATCGGTTGATTACGGAATGGATGATCCATTTCACATGGGCGCTGCAATGGCACCAGCCGCTTTTCAGACGATTCAATCACATTTAGAACAGCGTAATCAAAAAATTTACCACTATGATTTAATTTTAACAGGTGATTTAGGTCAACTTGGCTTAAAACTTCTGAAAGGAATGTTTGTTGAAAGTGGCATAAAGAGTGAGGAGTTACAGCCTTTACGTGATGCAGGTGCGGAGTTTTACGGACAGGATGATACATTCCAATCAGGTGCAAGTGGTGCAGGTTGCTCGGCAGCTGTTTTTTTAAGTTATGTGATCCAAGAAATGCGAGCAGGTACCTATAAACGAGTACTTCTTGTGGCGACAGGAGCATTACTGTCTCCGCTTACATTTCAGCAAGGCGAGACAATCCCATGTACGGCACATGCGATTGAAATTACAATGGAATGAGGCAAAAACTATGGTTATGACATTTGTGTTTGCATTTTTTGTAGGAGGCATTATTTGTGCCATAGGTCAATTATTAATGGATGTTGGTAAACTAACGCCTGGACATACATTGAGTACTTTAGTCGTAGCTGGTGCAATTCTTGCCGGAATGGGTTTGTATGAACCACTTATTAATTTTGCTGGCGCCGGTGCAACTGTCCCTATTACATCTTTTGGAAATTCCTTGACGCATGGTGCAATTGTTGAAGCAGAAAAACATGGGCTTGTAGGTGTGTTAACTGGGATGTTTGAGGTGACAAGCTCAGGAATCAGTGCTGCCGTTGTTTTTGGCTTTATCGGAGCATTAATATTTAAACCTAAAGGAAATGTTGATTAGACGAATACCCCACCCATTTTTACAACACTAACATATTATAGGTTGTAGAAGGGAGGGGTATTTTTATGGGATATCAAGGCTGGGGTGCGCATCCGTATGGAGGGCATGCTGATGGTTGTTACGGAGGAGATTATGGCGGTTACTATGGAGGTCACCATGACGGTGGCCATGGAGGTTACTATGGCTACGGACATGGGAATAGTTCAACATTTATCTTAATTGTTGTCTTATTCATTCTTCTGATCATTGTCGGTGCTGCTTGCATATAATTTGATTAACTCTTTCAGCAGAAGTCTCCCACCTTTATAGGTGGTGAGATGAATGCGGGTTTAGCTATTTTTCAGCGGATGTCCAAACATTTGCTGAAATAGAGGAACTCAGTCTAAGAACGCCACGTCCTGTGGCAACGACTGAGTGACCAACCTCGTGTTGGCCTAAAGCCTCCGGCGGATGTTACGGAATCGGAAAGGAGTTCTTTGTGCAAGCACAAAGCCGATTCCGAACGCAATTATGCCGAGGCATAATTGATTGTGACAGTAGATAGAGGCTTTAGCTTTTCTTCAGAGTGCTCCATTTTCTGAATAAAGTTTAAAGCCTTCACTAGTTGTCATATGTTTGTGCACGAGAACAAATAAATTTCGAATTTTAACTGATAGGAGGGGGAACATGAATCGCTCGCTTTTTAATTCTATTGAACAAAAAACTGGGGTATCAATGGATGAAATCTTCGCATTAGCAAATGAAATTCAACATGCTGATTTTAAAAATGAAAAACAAGTAAGAAAAATCGTACGACGCGTAAGTAAAATGTCCAAGAGACAAATTACGCAAGAGCTAGAAGATAAATTAGTACAATCTATTATTCAAGATGGTAATTCACTAGATTTAGATAAAATTACTAAAATGATGAAATAACATGAATCTACTATGCAAAGCAATATATTTAAAAGGTTGATTTAAATGGATTTTCATTTATAAATCAACCTTTAAAGCATTGTAGTGCAATAAAAAGGGTGTTACGATATGCATCAGCATTTCGTAACACCTATTTGTTAGATTATTTTTTCCATAGCACGATGTGGGATACCAGCATCCATAAATTCAGGAGATGTTACCGTATAGCCAAGCTTTTCATAAAACGGAATCGCATAGCTTTGTGCATTAAGTTTTAGTTTTTTCTTATTAATTAAAATGGCGTGCTTCTCCATTTCCTTCATTATTAAAGCACCTAGTTTTTTACCTCGTTGATCTTGTAAAATACAAACACGTTCAATTTTTGCAGTATCATTCTCGATACTTCGTAAACGTGCAGCACCTACAGGGTCATTGTCTTCATACATAATGAAATGCGTTGCAGATGCATCCTCAGCATCACACTCTAGATGAAGCGGCACACCTTGCTCTTCAACAAAAACCTGTTTGCGGACTGCAAACGCATCCTCATGTTCTTTTGCTGTTTCAACAATCTTAACGGTATACAGGATTACTCAGCTCCTGACAAACGGAAAGTTTCATATGTTGTCCACGAGCCATCTTCCAATTGGTATAAAAGATGAATGCGATCAATTGTATCTTTTTCGTCAACACCTGTCATACGTAATTGCCCAAAGATATCATCGTGCTCGGAATCTGTCATTTTTTGAGCAATAGTAATATGTGGTACAAATACGTGTTTTGATTCACCAAAAGGTACTTTTTCTTCTAAAGCTTGGCGGAATGCTGTTAATTGTTCAGTTGGTTCAATGCGGAAATAAATCGCATTTGTTGTTGGGAAAAATGAACTTATGCGTAATGCATGAATGTTTAAAGGTGCATATTTGGCAGCAAGCCCATTTAATTGTTTTACGACAGATTGAATATCTTCATCCGTTGCATCAAAGCTATCCTTTAATGTGATATGCGGAGTAATTTTCGCATAATGAGGATCGTAACGTTTTCGATAAGTATTCGCTAAATCTTGTAATTTTTTTGATGGAAATGCCACAATACCATATTTCATAGGCCATTACCTCCCGAAAATAAACAATTTTTTATTTAAGTATAACAGAACTTTCCGATTTCGTAATTTGAATCGTCTAAATTAATTAAAATTTTCGATTAATGCGCGACGTAGATCAGGTTTCCAATATTTCCATGTATGATTGCCATCAAATTCTTCATAAAATAAAGAGAATCCTTTGTTTAACATGAGATTATGAAGCTGACGATTTGGTGTTAAAAAATCTTTAACTGTTTTATCCATCGTGACAACTTTATCTTCTTCTTTTCCGACAATATGATAAATGGAAATTGCACCTGGATCTTTAAAATTCTCTACAGCTTGCAAAACATCTTCATCAACATACGGTGATTGTAAAATGACCTTGCCAAAAATACTTGGGTATTTTAATGCGGCCATTAAGGAAGCGGTTGCAGCCATTGAGTCACCAATGACCCCACGACTCATTCCCATTTGATATGTTGCGTATTCAGCGTCTAGATACGGCACAAGCTCATGTGCTAAAAAACGAAGATATGCTTCATGTTGCTCTCCACTTGGAATATATTTATGACGTCGATCCTTAATGTCCTTATAAGGAACGAAGGCAATGATTAAGTTTTCGATTTCATAGTCATCGATAAGTTCATCAGCAAGTTTTGTAATACCTCCAAGTTGGAAATAATCTTTTCCGTCTGATGCAATTAAAATATTATATTTATATAGTGGGGAATAATTTGCAGGAACATAAATATAGAGCTGTAATTCCTCCTGTAATGCTTCACTATAGAACTTTAAATCCTGTACAGTTCCCTTATCCAATGATGACACTCCTTCTCGTGTTTGTAACGAAATTGTACCATATACCCAAAGTAAAGGTATAATAGGTTGGGCTAGCACTATTCTAGCAATAAAATCGAAGTGAGGGATAGTTATGCATGATAAAAATACTCGCATACACTCTGATGAAGTAGCGAAGGCAGCCCAAGCTGCACTTATTCGTCGTGGTGTATCGCTAGAGGATATTGCTAAAATCGTTTATGAAATGCAAAAATCCTATAATGAAGGTTTAACGTTAGACCACTGTGTTCATTCTGTCGAACGTGTATTACGTAAGCGTGAAGTTCAACATGCTTTATTAGTAGGAATTGAATTAGATGAACTTGCAGAGAAAAAGTTATTATCGGCACCATTACAGCAAATAATAGAATCCGATGAGGGTTTATTTGGTGTGGACGAAACAATCGCACTTGGATCTGTTTTTACATATGGTAGCATAGCAGTAACGACTTTCGGACATTTAGATAAGCAAAAAATAGGGATAATTAAGAAGTTGGATACAGAACCTGGCCATCATGTAAATACATTTTTAGATGATTTAGTAGGCAGTATTGCAGCGTCTGCCGCATCCCGTATTGCACATCGTATGCGTGACTTGGAAGAAGAGGGCGGGACATTTGCTGATATTGAACCCGAAGAGCTAGGACCAAAACCAAAATCACATAATGAGATTTAACATCTTTCAGCACCCGCTGAAAGATGTTAAATCCTCCGGCGGATGTCAGAGTATTACTATAGATAACAGAGCCTTCTTTAAGTATGTGAGGGCTCTGTTTTTTTAGTGTTGAAAAATAAATTTGTATTTTCTCGATGTTATCAGCGATTATCGGCATTTTGGAGCGTCGAGCCGCTTTCGCACAAATAAAACAATGTTGCTGAAGTTTCGTTTTCACTATAAATTAAAGTGACATGCTGTGTAAAAGTAGTTGATTGGAGTGGAGACTGAGCGACTCCTCGGGGATCAGCGTCACAGATGAGACCCTGGAGCGAGCAGCGCGAGTGAAGCGGCTCATCGGACGCCCCCAGGAAGCTCTGCTCTGCGCGAAAGCGAAGCGTCAGCGGCAAAGCGCTCAGTCGGAACGGAAATCAACCTCTCGTTTTGCCGAAAAGCTAAACAGAGCCTCCTCAATAATATGAGGAGGCTCTGCTTATTTAATATACTTAATGAATTGTTTTGTATACGTATACTCATACACTTAATTTTAATAATTAATCGCTATAGGCTTTTAAATATTCTTTTACTTTTGCACTGTCTGCCTCAAGCTTTAATCCTGTATTAACTAGTGGTGAAACAGTAGATACAGCAGGTTTTTTATTGCCTTGATAGTAGCTAATAAATTCATCCTGATTAATAGAGTAAAGAATTGCTTTACGTAGGTCTACTGAATCTGATACAGCGCGACCAGATGTGTTCATTAGTAGATATGATACTGCATTACTGTCAGCAGTGTGTAACGTTAGTTTATTATCAGATTTTACAATGTCTAGCTTTGTTTCTGGTACTGACTGGAGAATATGAATTTCACCATTACGTAATGCTGATAAAGCACTATCGATATCAGCGATAAAACGAACATTAATTTTTGCGATCTTCGGTTCATATTCACTACCTACACGGTAAGCAGGATTTTTTACAAATTGTGCTTCATAATCATTTTTCTTCACAAGAATGTAAGGGCCACTTGCATAAAGATGGTTGTTGTATGCTGAGCCTTCCGTCACTGTAGTTTGATCACCATAGGCGATATCCTTATCTGGATTATAGTTTGCTACATCATATGTGTTAATGCTTGTTACTTGTTTTTCAGATACGATACCACCAGATTGGTGTGCTAAATAGTTTAACACTTGTGGGAATGGTGTTGGTGTTGTAATTTTAACAACTTGGTATGCTCCAGCTGCATTATTAACAGTCCCTTTATCTTTTGCTAATTGCGATACGGAAGCAGGAAGGTGTTGAGATAATGCATCAAACACAGACTGATCAGAGCCCGCAACTTTTTTCTTTTGTAATTCAGCTAAGTCAGAAACGATTTCGACTTTTTCAATATTTTCGTGAAGACTATATGTGCGATGGTCTGGCACTGATTTTGGATCTTTTGCACGATTTAATGAGAATACAACATCTTCTGCTGAAACTAATTCACCTGTATCAACAGCGGCACCGTCTTTTACAGCAGCGAAGTTAATATCATCACGTAAAATGAAATAATATTCTTGGTTACCTTCAGCAACAGCATGATTATAAGATAATGATCCATCAGAAACGACGTCATCTGTATCTGTTAAGTTTACAAGTCGTACATACATATTTGTATTTAATGTATTAATAGAACCATCATTTCCTTTAATAGGATCAAGCGATGTTAACGAACTAATTGTTTGATGTAAAATCAATGGTTCAGTTGCATTTTTGGAAGTGTCATTGAATTCAATGCTTTCCCACACTTGCGCACGGGATTTTGGTAGATGCACTGTTTTTGGGTTTACTAATTCAGAGTAAATTCCTTGATATTTATTTGAAATATATAACGGCGCAATATAAGCTTGATCGAATACTAAGAGCTGTTCTAATTCTTTATATTTTGCAGTAGCTTCATTACCTGATAATGTACTTGCTTCTTCGATGAGAGCATCTAATTTTGAATCAGATAGAATACTATAGTCACCGCCCGTTTTAAATAAACCACGAACAGCATAATCAGGATTTCCTGTTACTGTTGTCCAGCTCGAAAGCGCTAAATCATAATTGCCAGCTTCTTTTTGTGCTGAAAATGAACCATAATCAGGTTGAATATTTAGTTTAACATCAAAGCCATTTTTAACTAGTTGATCACGAACAATATTCATGTCTTCCTCAGAAGCGGCCATTCCTAATACTTCAATTGCTTTTTTACCTTTACCTTTTGAATCATCTTTACTACCTTCTACTTCAGTTTTTGTTTGTACACAGCCTGCTAATGCTAATACTGCTATGAATAAGAATACAAGTAATCTTTTCATTTAAAAACCTCCATTATTAATTTGATTTTGGATCTAAAGCATCTCGTAACCCATCTCCTAAGAAGTTAAAGGAGAGAACGAGAAGCATAATACAAAGACCTGGGAAAATAGCGACATAGGAATGTGTTTCCAGGTACGTACTACCAACCTTTAGAATATTGCCCCATTCAGGAATGTGTGGCTCAATGCCGAGCCCTAAGAAACTTAAACTACTTGTTGAAATCACAGCACCACCAATGGTTAATGTTGCTTTGACAATCATCGGTGCTAGAGAGTTAGGAACAATATGCTTAAAAATGATTGCAGCATCAGATGCTCCTAATGCTCTGGCTGATTCCACGAATTCGAAATTAGAGAGCTGCATTACATTAGCGCGCATGGTACGGGCATACGTTGGAATTGCTCCAACACTTAGTGCGATGATTAAATTAATGGTATTGGCACCAAACGCCGCGATAATAGCAATTGCTAGTAAAATTCCAGGAATGGCATATAAAATATCAAGACTTCGCATGATTATGTTGTCTGTCGCTTTTCCGTAATAACCTGAAAATGCTCCAAGCGTACCGCCGATAAATGCAGGTATAATCGTTGAGCAAAGCCCGACAATAAGCGATATTTGTGCACCGAAAACAATGCGAGAAAATAAATCACGTCCGTAATTATCGGTGCCTAGTGGATATTCTAAAGAAGGTGTTTGTAACAATGCTCCATAGTTATTTTCAATAGCGAAGTCATAGTCAAATGTCCAAGAGCTTGTTACGGATAAGGAGAACATAAATACTATGAAAAATAACCCGAAGACTGCCATCGTATTGCGTAAAATCTTTTCCCAAATTCTCTGCCATTTTTCAATTGTAGATGGATTCGACTTTCGAGCTTTTTGAATAAGGCTATACCCTAGCAATGTTGCAAATAGATTGCCAGTCAAAGAGGCAATAAGCAGCAAAATGCCAGGAAACAGCATCCATTTCGGTGCAGCCTCGGAAGTTACAAATTTTGTACATAGAATTAACATCACGATATAAAAGATTGCAAGGAGTAAGAAAAGCCCCATTGCTAGTAAAAACGTATCTGTGACATACGGTTTAAATAAGTTCAGTGCTGAAATACCGATAATAAAAAGCTGAGTGATGAATGCATAAGCTGCAAAAGTATATTCAGCTGTCTTACTTTTTGACATAAGCAAAAAAGCAAAAGATGTAGAAAAAATATTGCCTGAAACTATCGTCAATAACAGTGGATAACTGAGTAATCGAGTGCTTTTTTGTATGTCATTATGGCTGGCTAAATCTTGTTTAATTCGTAAAGTCAGGAAACCAACATAGGCTGTGGTAATTGCATAAATGACGAAAAAGATTAAGACGATTGGTCGCCAGCTTTGAGTAGAGAAATTATAGCTATAAGCTAGAAACAATAAAGAAAACAGTAAGGAAAAGACAAATGTAAAATGTGAATTGACATATTCCTGTGTAATCTTCAAAAGTAGTTTGGCATGTAAGCTGTTTTTCAATGGTGATCCCCCTTTAAGACTTCTTCATTTTCGAGCGAATGCGTGGATCGAAAAAGGCATACAAAATATCGATGAATAAATTAACGATCGAAATTGTAATAGCAATATAGACGACTCCACCAAGGATAGCTGGAATGTCCGGAATAAACTGCTTGTCAACAATATAGCTACCAATACCACTAATATTGAAAACCTTTTCTGTAACAGATGCCCCACCTAACATTCCACCAAAAAGAAGTCCAATCACTGTAATAATAGGAATCATGGCATTGCGAATAGCATGCTTTGAAATCACTTTAAATTCATTCAAGCCTTTAGCTCTCGCAGTAATAATGTAATCCTCATGTATCACCTCAAGCATACTGGATCTTGTCATACGGGCAATGGAAGCCGTAATGGATGTTCCTAAGACAACGACGGGCATTATTAAAGATAGCCAGTTTTGAGGATTGTATGTAGCTGGGAACCATTGTAGCTTTAATGCAAACGTTAAAATAAATATCAATCCTTGCCAAAAGCTTGGAATGGATAATCCAATCAAGGCGATAAACATAAATGTATAGTCCAAATATGAATTCGGACGAACAGCGGATATAATGCCGACTGGAATAGCAATAGCGATAGCCATTAATAGTGATAGGATAGCTATTTCAAGTGTGATAGGAAATTTGTTTACAATGCTATTTGTAATATTTTCTTTCCCTGCAAAGGAAGTACCTAAATCAAATGTGAAGAGACCAGATAATGAATTCCATAACTGAGATAAATATGGCTGATCCAAGCCGTGAATATGATTAAAATTAGTTATTTGCTCAGGCGTTGCCGTAACGCCAAGTAAGTTTCTTGCTGGATCGAAAGGTGACAAATACAAAATTGTAAACACTAGTGTCGCGACACCTACAATAACGATGAAACTTTGTAGTATTCGTTCAATGGCAAATTGCAGAAATGGATTCGCAAACAATAGAAGGACTACATAAAATAACACAGCAGGTAAAAAAGTAAGGGCCACAAAGTTTTTATTTTTAAGTTGTTGGCTAAAAAATTGTAAATAGGATGGATCTTCTAAACCATCCTTCAATAAATCTTGTTCTACTAACTGCTGCATTTTTGTTTCTGCTAATTTCGAAGCAGTTTCCTGTAATTGTTTTTCTGACACACATTCATGAAAGAATGTAGCTTTGGCTAATTCTTGCTCAGCAAATGTAGCTTGCCATTGTGTAAACAAACCCTTTTCTTTGTAGTACTGACTTCGTTGCTCAAAAGCTTGGCGGTATTGGTGTGAATGTTTTCTTGTTCGATAAAATAAGTATGTAAATGGGTGTACTAAAATACTGAAAAGAAAGAGTAGTGCATTGTATGACTTATGGTGCATGAGCTTTTGATAAACTGAAAAAAAGAATACATGTTCCTTAGTTGTAGAACGAGCTTTTGAAATAACCATGCATTTCCTCCAGACGTAAGTAAAATAATAGAGTGTGGAAAACAACATCAACACACGCTTAGCCAGCTTATTTTTTGTATGGTCTATTGAACAATTAGCAGGATGAAAGATTCAATATTATTATATTGTATAATTCCTATCAGTATTGTAAAGTATGGATTATACTAATAATTAAGTCAATCACAAAATTTACAAAAGGATGGATCGAATGAGTGAAAAGCTTCTAGAAATCAGCGATCTTCGTGTATCTTTTATTACGGGAGAGACAGAGTTTGAAGCCGTTAAAGGCGTTAATTTTCATGTAAATCAAGGTGAAACACTCGGAATTGTGGGGGAATCAGGTAGTGGAAAAAGTGTAACGGCTCGTTCAATAATGCGCCTATTACCATCACCACCTTCATATCTAAAGTCAGGAAATATTTTGTTTAAAGGACAAGAGATTACTTCATTGAGCGAAAAACAAATGGAGGCAATCCGTGGACAAGATATTAGTATGATTTTTCAAGATCCAATGACATCTACGAATCCAACTATTCGTATTGGTGAACAAGTGGCTGAAAGTTTAATAAAGCATCAGTCAATGTCCAAAGCTGAGGCATATAAGCAAACAATAGAGTTATTAAAGCTTGTAGGCATTCGAAATGCAGAAGAACGATATAAACAATATCCGCATGAGTTTTCAGGGGGAATGCGCCAACGTGTTATGATTGCCATGGCACTTGCTTGCCGTCCATCTTTACTAATTGCAGATGAACCGACTACAGCCCTTGATGTAACTATTCAAGCGCAAATCTTGAAATTAATGCGAGATATGCAAAAAAAGATGGGCACTTCAATCATATTAATTACACATGATTTAGGTGTTGTTGCTGGTATGTGCGATCGCATTATTGTTATGAAGGAAGGAGAGATTGTTGAGCAAGGTACAACAGAGGAAATCTTTGAAAATGCTCAACATCCTTATACTAAAAAACTATTAAATGCTCTACCAAAGCTCCACGAGAAAAAGCAGCCTAAACCAATTGCCAATGTACAACTTGGAATAGATAAAAATAAACCTTTAATTGAAGTAACACATCTTTCAAAGGAATTCGCATTAGGACATGGTCAAACAGTAAAGGCCGTCAACGACTTATCGTTCCATATATACCCAGGAGAAACGTTAGGTTTAGTAGGTGAATCAGGTTCAGGGAAATCTACGACAGGTCGAACTATTTTACAGCTTCATCAGCCTACGAATGGAGAAGTCTTATATCAAGGTGTTCCCATTACAAGACTAACGAAAAAGCAGCTTAAAGCAATGCGTCGTCATATGCAAATTATTTTCCAAGATCCATACTCCTCATTGAATCCTCGAAAAAAAATAGTAGATATTATTGGGGAAGCTCTAGATATTCATAAACTCGTTAAAAAGAATGAAGAGCGTCAACAACGTGTGGAGGAATTACTTGAACTTGTAGGTTTAAATAAAGAACATGCAATGCGCTATCCACATGAATTTTCAGGTGGACAACGTCAACGTATTGGTATCGCAAGAGCTTTAGCAGTGGAGCCAAATTTTATTGTTTGTGACGAACCACTTTCAGCACTTGATGTCTCTATTCAAAAGCAGATTGTAGACTTGTTAAAGGATTTACAGCAGCGTCTGGGATTGACCTACTTATTTATTGCACATGATTTGTCTATGGTTAAACATATTAGCGATCGTGTAGCTGTTATGTATGGTGGGAAGATTGTAGAGCTTGCAGAAAGTGAGGAGCTGTACTCTAATCCACAGCACCCATATACACAAGCTTTATTACACTCCATACCGATTCCAGATCCAGCAATAGAAAAGCAAAAATATATGGATACCGAAATTAAGGACATACAAACACTCTATGAGATAGAAAATAGTGAGCTTGTTGAAGTATCCCCAAATCATTGGGTTGCCATTGCAGCTACATAGCTTGAATGTAGTAGCCTGATATTTTACAATAGAAACATCGTGAAACTTTTTAGGACTTTTGATGAATGATGGATTCTTTTAGAAGCTTCCTTAAAGTGTAATGAAGATGAATAGTTGTGAGGGACCTACTACATGAAAATGCAAGATATAAAAACGTTAATTACGAGTGGTACAATCATTCTCGCTGTTGCATTGTATATGATTTTTGGCAGATCACCAGCCCAAGAAAAGGATACAACATCTACTGACCAGCATAGTACTATTTCGATTGAACAGGTTGAAGAAAAAACAGGAAATAAACGCTTTGATGTAGATTATATTAAAGCATATGACGGTGATACAATTCAGGCGACAATAAATGGCAAGAAACAAAAAATTCGCCTATTGATGGTAGATACACCAGAGATGAATTATAACAAAGGTGAAGCGCAGCCTTATGCTGAAGAGGCAAAGGACTATACAATTAAATTGTTAGAACACGCCAAAAAGGTTGAAGCGGTTTACGATGTTGGACCAGAAACAGATAATTATGATCGTTTATTAGCCTATGTCTTTATTGATGATGTAATGCTACAGGAATCTTTATTAAAAGAAGGACTTGCAGCAGTGCGTTTTATCCATAAGCCAAACAATACGTTTGAGGATCAATTTAGAGAAATCCAGCAAGATGCAGAAAAAGAAAAATTAAATATTTGGTCACACCAAAATTATTTCCAAAAAGATGGTTTCCATCCGGAAGTATTAAAATAGAAGATATTAATCAAGGGACTGTCCCAAAAGGCAATGAAAAATGCCTTTTGAGGGCGGTCCTTTTTTTATTCACAAAATATAGTTGTGAATAAATGGAATCCTTTTGCTTCATCAAAATTCTGCTTACCACGCAAGTTCTACAAAGAACATAATAAGCAGTATGAAAAAATTAACACGTTTTTTAGTAGATTTCTCTAGCTGATTATGTTTTTACATGGGAAAGTCACTATGAATCTATTAGTAGGATTACTTCTCCCCCTATAAGCATTGCTTTTCTTAATAGAAAACCCGCATATAGGGGGAGAAGGAGCAACCATGCCTCTATGAGGCAAGACGCTTACCAAGCAATTAAAGATGTAAATATTTTGGCAAAATGTGTTAAAAGAAATAACTATGTTGAACAAGCATTTAAACAATATGATGCACATCGTCAAAAACGTATTCAAGATTTATATAAGCAATGCTGGCAATCAAGCGATGAACTAAGTTATCTGAAGCAAACGCCCCCTTGAAACCGAATAGGAGAGCAACATTTCAAATAATGTTCCATGATATAACTATCTATGTAATTTAACTATGTTTGAACAAGGAGATGGAAGCATGAGTAAGTTAGCAGGCAAAATAGCTTTAGTTACAGGATCAAGTCGAGGAATTGGCCGCAGTATTGCATTGCGTCTGGCACAAGAGGGAGCCTTTGTCGTAGTTCATTACGGGAAAAGACGTAATGAGGCAGAAGCAGTTGTTCACCAGATCGAGCAAAGCGGAGGAAATGCTTGCGCGATTGGTGCTGACCTTAGTACTCTAGATGGCATTCAAGATTTATTTACTACTTTGGATGATACAATTCGGGAATATATGGGCGGTGACGGATTCGATATTCTTGTCAACAATGCTGGAATTGGTCAAATTATCAGTTTAGAAGAGACGACGGAAGAATCATTTGACGAGGTTATGAAGATTAATGTCAAAGCACCACTTTTTGTTACTCAACAAGCTTTGCCACGTTTAAAAGATGGAGGACGCATTATTAATATTTCATCTTTTGTGACACGTGCAGCTTCTCCAAGTGTCTTCACGTACAGTATGTCTAAAGGTGCTATCGACACATTTACGCGTCTTCTAGCCAAACAACTAGGGAGCCGTAATATTACGGTAAACGCCATCCAGCCTGGAATTATTAATACAGAGATGAATGCTGAGACTTTGGAAAACCTTGATGGACAAAAATATGCGGCTGGTCTTTCAATCTTCAACAGATGGGGAGAACCCGAGGATGTGGCAGATATTGCTGCCTTTCTGGCTTCCTCAGACAGCCGTTGGGTAACTGGTCAATTGCTCGATGCAAGTGGCGGATCTCATCTATAGAACCTGTAAGATAACGAATTTATAAGGATCTTCAAATGAAGTGACCCCAAAAAGTTAGACACATATTTTAAGCAGTTATTGAGGAATGAACTCTGTATTGGACAGGGCTCATTCCTTTTTATTTTCCTTTAATTCGTTTGTTATTGTAAATAGAGGTCCTGCCGCATTGCTAGCAAGTTAAAAAATCTGTTGTTCCCCAAAACGATAAAAATAAACTTCGGTACTATAAAAACACAAAATTTCCATTAGGGGGTACTTTAAAATCTTAGCTTGATGATGGGCATGTGGGCGTCTTCCTACCCTTTTAGTTATAGCCCCTGAATCGAAGAACTTCCTCTACGGTTTATCGTTAGCGAATAAATAGCAGAGATGAGGGCTAAGACTACCATAATACCAGCTACCCACGTGTTGATAGTTACAGAATAGCGATCTACAAGTATACCACCCAAACCAGAACCTAAAGCTACTCCAAGATGTAAAAATGAAGTATTTAAACCTAATTGGATATCTGAGGAATCGGGAGCAGACTCGGCTAGATAATTTTGTACTGCTGGACTAAGAGCCCAAACCATCGCACCGTATAGTACGACAACGATCAATAAACTGAGCATTGATCCTGTTGCATAAGGTAATAAGAACAAGGAAACGGCAAAAAGTATAAGAAATGTAAGTATAGTTTTTGCTCCTCCAAACTTATCGGATGCCCAGCCACCTATCCAACCACCTATTATTCCAGCTATACCAAAAACAAGTAAGACCATACTAATCATATTTGTTGATAAGTCCATTGATGTTTTAAGAAAAAGCGTGAAATAAGTATAAACTATGAAATGACCAGTCAGCTCCAAAACTGATATGAGCTGTATTGATGCGATTTTTTTACTTTTTAATGTGGCTATTTGCTTAAGTAAAGGAATTGCTGGTTGTGGTGGAACCTTAGGTAAAAATTTAATGATTCCTACCATAGAAACAATACTTAAGACTGCAACTAATACGAACGTCATCCTCCAACCAAAATTTTCACCGATAATAGTTCCTAGTGGTACACCTAACACTAATGATGCACTTAAACCCATAAAAATTAATCCAATAGCTCTTCCTCTTAATTCCGTTGCAACAGTATTGGCAGCCATTGTTACGGAAGTGACAACCACGATAGAGCAGCTAGCTGCAAGAATAATTCTGGCTATTAATAAGGTTGTAAACTTCGGACTAAATATAGATAAAATATTACCTCCTAGAAAAGTTAACATTGCTATGAGCAGTAATTTACGTTTTTCTACTTTAGAAGTTAAAGCAATAAGTACTGGAGCCCCAAAGGCAAAAACCAATGAAAAAACTGAAACTAACTGACCGACTGCTCCTACAGAAACATGTAAATCTTCTGCAATCATGTTGATTATCCCAGCGATCACCAACTCCACTGTACCAGCAACAAATGTGGCAAGTGCTAAAACAAAAATTCCTATATTCATTAAAAATTCCTCCTAAAAACTATTAAAAAATGAATCTGGAATCAAAGATACTCCTTAGAGTGCACTATAAAGCAAGTGTGATATAATAAAAATATGGAAAAATTATTAACTATTCAGGATATATCCTCAATCACTGGTCTTAGTTCTTACACTTTACGCTACTATGAAAATATTGGTCTTTTATGTGAGATTGAAAGAGATGAAAATGGATATCGTAAATACTCAAAGAGCGATATTTTATGTATAGACTTTCTCATTATGTTACGTAACACAGAAATGCCTGTAAGAGACATGAAAAAATTTGCAGACCTAAGACGTCAAGGTGATTCTACCGTTACTGAAAGACGAGAACTATTAGAAGCTCATCAAGAGAACGTTCTTAACCAAATTAAGCAATTAGAAAATAGTTTAATAAAGGTTAATGAAAAAATTGACTACTATAAAAATTTGGAGGAAAAAGTTAAGTAATATAATTAAATACGTTGATAGAGACCTTTCTAAAAGGTCTTTTTTTTATGAGAAATGGGAAAAAATACATTTGCCTTAGAGTGCACTCTAATCGATATAATTTCATGCTGAAGAAAGATTGGAGGAGAAAAAATGAAATATCGATCTATTGGAGATTTAAGTGTTTCATCCTTAGGATTAGGATGTATGGGCATGTCAGAGTACTATGGAACTCAAAATGATGAGGAATCGATTGCTACATTGCATTACGCATTAGAACTCGGTGTTAACTTTTTTGATACAGCTGATCAATATGGAGTGGGGAAAAACGAAGAATTAGTCGGTCAAGCATTAAAAAATGTCAGACAACAGATCAACATAGCTACCAAATTTGCTTTTGAAAGAGATGAGAGTGGGAAGGTAATTAAAATTAACGGTAGCCCGGAATATGTAAAAAAGGCCTGTGAAGCAAGCCTAAGACGGTTAAATACTGACTACATCGATATATATTATCTACACCGTGTAGATCCCAGTGTTCCCATAGAAGAGACAGTTGGTGCTATGAAGGAATTAGTTGAAGAAGGTAAAGTACGACATATTGGGCTTTCAGAAGTATCTTCTCAAACGATAAAACGAGCACAAAAAGTACATCCTATAGCTGCATTACAGACAGAGTATTCAATATGGACTAGAGATATTGAAGAGGAAATATTACCACTTTGCCGTAAACTAAATATCGCCGTTGTACCATATAGTCCTCTGGGACGAGGTTTTTTATCTGGAAAAATTAAGTCAGTCGATAAATTCGTAGAGAACGATTTTAGAAGGAACGCACCTCGATTTCAGGGAGGCAACTTCAATCTAAACCTTTCTTTGATTCGACAGCTAGAAGATATAGCAAACCAACTGAATATTAGTCCTGCACAACTAGCATTAACATGGTTGATGTCTAATGGATTAGATATCATCCCTATACCAGGGACAAAAAGGAGATCCTACTTAAAAGAAAATATCGCTGCAATAGATTTTGAATTGCCAAAGGATGTAAAGGATTTCATAGATAAAGCGATACCTGTAGGTTCAGCAGCTGGTGATAGATATCCTGTACATTCTATGAAACTATTAAATCAGTGAAAGAAGGCTATATAATTGGAAGTTTGGAAAAAGAATATGTATATTTTGAGCATTGCACAATTTTTAGTCATGTCTGCATTTAGCTTAATTATACCTTTTATTCCAGTGTATCTTAAAAGTGATTTGAATGTTCACTCTCAAACTGATATTCAGCTTTGGACAGGGATGATTTTTGGAGCTACTTTTTTATCTGCTTTTCTTTTTCAGCCGATATGGGGAAAGATTGCAGATCGAACGAGTAGGAAAACTATACTAATCCGTTCAGCCATTGGAATGGCATTTGCCACATTCTTAATGACCTATAGCACAACAGCTTGGCACTTATTAGTTCTACGTTTTATCTTAGGGATTTTTGGTGGTTTTATCCCTGCCTCTTCTCCATTCATCACAATGAATACGCCTAAAGAAAAAATAGGTTATGCACTCGGTATAGCTCAATCGGGTGCTTACACCGGGAATATTTTTGGACCGTTAATAGGTGGAGTTTTGGGACAGTGGATAGGATTTTATAAAATCCTTTATGTGTCTAGCGCTATGTTACTGATATCAGGGGCACTTATTTTATTCTTTTTAACAGAAATTAATAAACCTGAACCAAGTACATTGAAAGTTCCTATTCCTAAGAGAGGACGTATTAATTTTTTCTCTGAACTACGGGAAATTACGAAAGAACCTCTAATTGGAGTTTTGTTTATGGTTGGATTTCTTATTCAGTTTTCAACGATGAGTACTTCACCATTTTTGGCCACATATGTAGAAAGTATGTGGAACAATGATGTCTTTTTAACAACGATGGTAGGTTTAGCGGTTTCTATCTCGGGTTTCTCTATTACAATATTTTCTCCCATTTTAGGTAGGAAAGCAGATCAAGTGGGTCCTGAAATTATTTTGTTAATTTCTTTGTTAGGGAATTTTATTTGTTATGTTTCCCAAGCGTTAGTTTCTTCTATATGGCTATTTCTGCTCGCTAGGTTCTTAATGGGGATATTTATAGGTGGTCTTCTTCCGTCGGTAATAAGTTTAATACGAAAAAATGCACCTGAAAATATGGAAAGTTTAACATTCGGTTATTATCATAGTGCTCTATTTTTAGGAAATCTAATTGGTCCTTTACTTGGGGGATATTTAAGTGGAATAATCCACATAAAAGGGGTTATTTTTTTGGCTGGTCTGCTCTTTTTAGTAAATAGTTTCATTTTAAAATTTCATTTGTTTAGACAAGAATCCTATGTATCTTTACTTAAGAGAGTCATTTCCATCCGGAGGTATTAACATAAAAAGCTCCATTTACTGATTGCTCAGTGAATGGAGCTTTTTCGTTAATTACGTGTATCGCTAGTGTACTCTAACTTTTAGCGTGAGTATTTGTATGACACTATATGTAGGACCTGAATTTCATATTTCAAAGTCAAATTGTTGGATAGAGTATATAAAAGCCTATCATTTGTATTATTTTGCATCTTTTGTCCACTCTGAAACTTTATCTTCATTGTCTTTAATCCATTTTTTTGCAGCCTCTTTAGGATCAGTGCCTTTCATAATATCAAACATAACACTTTCAATATCTTCTGGAGTCCAGTGGAAGTTGTTAAGAACACTATACGCTCCCGGATTATCTTCTTTCAATCCGTTACGTGCAAATGTACCAATATATTCTTCAGTTCCGTATATACCCTTAGGATCGTCTAAATATTTTAAATCAAAAGCGTTAAATTTCCAGTGTGGAGACCAACCTGTAACGATGATTTCTTCATTTTTCGCAATGGCTTGAGTAAGGGCTGCTGTCATTGCGCCTGCAGATGAAGTAACTACATTCCAGCCTTCAAGGTTACTATATTCTTTATAAGCATTTTCCGTAGTTGCTGTCATATTTGCTCCTGGATCAATGCCAGTGATCGTTTTACCAGCTTCATCTGTTAAATCTTCGATAGAATTTACATCCATATAACTAGGGACAACTAAGCCAATTTTTGCGCCTGCTAGGTTTTCACCCAAATCGTCTATTTTATCCTTGTACTTCTTAACTTGTGGAGCATGTGTTTGTGGTAGCCAAGCTGACACCATGCCATCGACCTCTCCTTTGGCAAGAGCCTCCCACATAATTCCGTTATCTAATGGTGTTAGTGTTACATCATATCCTAAATCTTCTAGAACTTGTCCTACTACGTTTGTAGAAGCAATTTCAGTATCCCACTCAACATAGGCTAAGTTCACTTCATTTTTTTCTTTATTTTTCGTGCCCTCACTATCTGAGCTACAAGCAGTTAATACGAACATGAATGCTAAAGCCAATCCTACCTTCAATAATTTACTGAATCTCATAGAATCTCCCTCTCTTTATTATAGGATGAGATATATCTAAATATTAACAAGTAACAACTTAAAGTTATCAAAAGGTTGTTACTTTTGTCAAATCGGCTTCAATAGAAAAATTGTTTAAACTCCGATAGCGAATGATAGAACAAGTTTCCGAAGTTAACCTCGAATCTATGGAATCATGCGGAATAGGTTACTAAAATAAATAAAATATCTTTGGGTTTTAGTTAGTAAACGTACAAAATGAAGCTGATTTTGATGAAACTTAAAATTGCAAGAAAAAAGATTATCAAATTTTGCTCGAAAACTAACAAAGTATGATTTTATTGATTTATACATTAAAGAGATTTTTTGTAAATGGAAAATCACTTAATAATCTATCAACTTACGAACACGGTATAGTAAAGGTGATTATATAATAGAGAGTTTGAGTGGTAGTGTTGCCATTGTAGGATATAAGGATAAATCAAGGGATATGTGTATACCACCACTTGTATTTTACAAGGAAAATATTTTAGTTTTCTTCAAAAGTGCCTATGACATATGTTCAATTTTACATCTAGCCTTGAGAAAGTCTATGGCGCTGAGAAACACCCTCTCACGATAAAAAATTCTGTAGATGATATGGTTTTAAGATGAAAAATTAGAATTGAAAATCCCTAAAAGATAGATGTTTTGAATGGATTTATAGGATTATCAAGTTTTGCACGAAAACGAACAAAAAGTGATTTTGCTTGTTTTAAAATGCTTGTTATAGTGTAAATAAGCTTGAAAACAAGAGGCTATATTCACAGTTTCCCAAAATGAGTGAATGTGATGAAAATAAGCTGCATTTGTCGTTTGCAAGAAAATTTAAATAGTCATTAACATCTGATTTATTGTCTGAGTAGTTATAAAGTATTAAAAATAATGCTTTTTAATGTTTAGTGTTGTAAAAAAGCGGGAATAGAATTTATTGATAAGAGTTATATAAACTTATCTAAATTCAAATAAATGGTTTATTAGTATGACACAGCTGGGTTTACTGGTGGAAGACATTGAGGTGTATTTATGTATAATTTTTTGGATCGTACATCTTTGCAGAAGGTGGAAATTCTACATCATATTTATGAAGAACAGAGGCTATATTCAAGTTTAGAGTTATCTCAAATGATGGGTTTGTCTGAAAGAACAATTTTGAAAATAGTAGATGAGATAGCAATTGATTTAGATTTTATTACAGAATCTGCTGTTATCCAAAAAGAAGAGCTTAAGTATTTTCAATTAATTTATAAAGATAATTTTTCTATGAAGACTATAGAAAGATATTATTTACAAAACTCATTAACATATAAAGCTTTTGATGAGATGTTTTACAATAAATTTTTTGATATTAACATGTTTGTTTTGGACAATTTCACTAGCCCTGCATCCGTGTATCGACGAATAAAAAAAGTTAAGCCTTTGTTAGATCAATTTCACTTGAAGTATACATCTTATGCGGAAGTCAGTCTTGAAGGGACAGAAAAGCAATTTCGTTATTTTTATTTCTTGTTCTACTGGAATTCGTGTTGGGGAGAGGAATGGCCATTTACTCTAGTTTCAAGAGAAGAAATCCTAGAATTAATGGAAGAAGTAGACATAGCCTATTCCGAACATCTTTTATATTGGCTGGCTATTTGCTTAACGCGGGCAAAACTAAGTTGCTTAATTGAATATCATCCCATGTATGCTAACTTTACGAAACATCATCATAACTATGAGCAATTATCAAAAAAAATTAAGTATATATTTAAAGAATTTACTGATTTATCAGACGGAGAAATTGAATTGGAAACAATGTTTTCATTTTCCATAATTAGTTGCATGCGTAATTATCAGAAAAAAGATACTGCAGTAAGTTCATTGATGAACTTTGCACAGCATCATAATCAGGAATTATTTGTACAAGCAACTATATATTGGATGGAAATATTCGTGGAGCATTTTTCAGTTACTTTAGATGTAGAAGAATATGGGGCACTCTTTGTAAACTTACTGCATCTTCATTATTTTATTTTATCTTTTTCTGGTCCAGCCAATTTATTTAAAGAAGACCTTTATAAAAAGCGATTAGAAATGCATGAAACTGCTCAAATAGAAATCATGAATCAGTTTTATGATCGACTATTAGAAAATAAGGCTTTCGCCATCGTATTTAAACGCAGAGAAGTATTAATTGGTAGATATCATAAATTACTAAAACAAACAATTGATTTTGCAAATAGAGATTCAATTAAAATTAAAATATTTTCAATGATAAATGATGTTCCTTATCTATTCAGTCAAGTTAAACGTCTTTTTATCCATGTTGAGTTATGTTCTGAGGATGAAGAGGCGGAATTAATTATAACAGATCGCTTATATTTAAATATTAACAAAAACTTAGAAGATATATTTGTATGGAATACAGTTCCAGACAGAAGAGACTATGATAGATTAGCAAGAAAACTACAGGAAATCTATTTCAATAAATACCAACAGCCAAATAAGCTATTATTGAAAACTTTATTAAGTGAAGTTTAAAGAAATTAACGGGGATGGAGGTTGAATTATGTTTAGGAAAAGTAAAGAGAAGGAGATAGGTAACGGCATTTTATTACTCGACAGTAATATAAAAATGAATATTCAAATTGGTAGTGAAATAGAGAAACAAATAAAAATGATTAATTTTTCAATAGCTTCTTTCGGCGCAAGAACATAATGAACATTCACAAGAAGAAATTAATATTTTTGCCAATGTTGTAAATGAGTTAGGTAGAGCATTTGAAGAGGTTGCTTTGTAGGCTGACCGGCTTGCTAGTTTTGCTAATGAATTAAACAATTGATGAGGAGTCGTCTAAATGTGTAAAAATATACCGAAGGAATTAACGTATTATTTAAAATTGGGTGATGCTGTTGTAATCATTGATGAAGATCAATTAATTATCGATGTAAATCAACAATATGAAACGATCACCGGCTATAAAAGAGAATTTCTTATCGGATTACCGGTAGAATGTTTAAAATCGAGTGTAACACCATTCGTTATGTATAAATCGTTAAAAAGTACATTAAAAAAAGGACAACCATGGTCTGGGACAATGGTGAATATCAACAAATCATTAGAGCTAAGGTACTCATTTATAACGATTACGCCAATTGAAATAAAAGGAATTGTTTATTATATAGGAGTAATGCGCTTAGCGGAACAATTATTGATAGAAGAAGTGAATCAGAACCAAATTGACAAAAAGGAGCTATTTAAGTTGTTAGCTCTATCAAGTGAAATGCGCGATGTAAGTATAGCAGAACACCTTTTAAATGTGCAAAAGTTATTAGAGGAATTCTTACTAAGCCTCTTTGAAGATAGAACATATAATTTATCGTTAGAGTATATAAATAAAGTTATAGAATACAGCGTTTTACATGATATTGGAAAAACAGGTATACCAGAATCGATTCTCTATAAAACTGGGCCACTAACAGTCTATGAGAAAAAAATTATGAAAATGCATCCTCTTATGGGGGTAGATGTATTGAATAAACTATCTGAAGAAATGAACAATAAAGTTTTTGATGACAAAAAAATGGCTGAAAATATTATTAAATATCATCATGAGAATTGGGATGGAACAGGATATCCAATGGGTTTAAAAGGAGAAGAAATTCCTTTTGAGGCGAGAGTCCTTTCAATAGTAGATGTATACGACGCTTTAATAAGTAATAGAGCTTATAAAAAAGCTTGGACAAAAGAAGAAGCTCTTTCTTATTTAAAAGAACAGAAGGGTATTAAGTTTGACCCTAATTTAGTAGAAGTGTTTGTCGAAAAAGTTATTCATAAAAATAGTATTGTTTTATAAGTCCAAAACTTTGAGTTATAGGGGAAACTACAATATTTAATTTCCATAATTAATCTATATTGTAAAAAAATAAGATGAAATCATCATAACGGTGGTTGATTTCCGTTCCGACTGGGGGCGTCAGATGAGCCGCTTAGGCAACAAATGTTTTCTGCGCGAAAGCGAAGCGACAGCGGCAAATGTTTTCTGCGCGAAAGCGAAGCGACAGCGGCAAATGTTTTCTGCGCGAAAGCGAAGCGACAGCGGCAAATGTTTTCTGCGCGAAAGCGAAGCGACAGCGGCAAATGTTTTCTGCGTGAAAGCGTAGTGCTAACGTAGCGTCAGCGGCACGATGTTAGTCACGAAGGCGTTATCACAGGATGTGATGCTTTAAGCCTTCGTTCCTCTATTGCTAATCCCGAAGGAGTCCAGTCTCCACTCAAATCACTTATATGGTATACGTTTTAACAAATGTGTCATCTTACAACTTTTGGTGATGAGTCAAAATAATAATAGATATAACGGAGGATCATATGAAGTTTTTAAAAAATACATCATTGGTTGGAAAATTCGGAATATTGAATACATTTATGTTGATAGCAATTGTCATGATAGGGTTTACTGGAATATATGGCGTTAAAGAAATGAATGATAATGCAAAGCATATTTACGAAGATAATTTAACATCTGTCTATTTATTAAGCAATATTTCAATTAACCAGCAAAAAATAACTAATTTAAAGTTCAAAATTTTTTATAACTCACAAAATAATGATGAGAAAATCGAATATTACGAAAAAATAGCGGCTTTAGAAGAAGAAAACAGTCGTTCTTTTCAAGATTTAAAGAATACAAAAATGAGCAGCGAGGAAGAAAAGTTAAGTAAGAATTTAGAACAAGTACTTGAAAGTTATAAAAGTACATTAGAATCCATTTTTCAACAAGTTATCTCTGATGCAGATATAGAAAATGCAGATGCATTACTAAAACCTCTGTTAGAAATAGAGAAGCAAAGAGATGATCTTATGGAACAAATAGAAAAAATAAATATTAAAAGTGCTGAAATAAAAAGCGAAGAAAATAATATAGCATATACTAAAACTCTATATAGAAACATCGTTATTGTGGTAATAGTTTATATAATTAGTGTAGGTGTTTTAATTTATTTAAGCAGATATGTTAAAAAGGCAATCTCCAATATTAAGGATGTTATGTCTGCACTTGAAAATGGTGATTTAACGCGAAATGCCCCGGTGATATACTCGGATGACCTTGGAAAAATCACTAAAGGGTTGAACAATTCGGTTTCACATATTCAGGAACTTGTTTCTAATGTTAGTAGCACATCAGCACAAATGAGTATTTTAAGTGAAGATTTAACTGCCACTATTGAGGAAATCACTGCTTCAATGGATGAAATTGATACAACTACAAAGGATGTTGCTATGGGGAGTACCACACTAAGTGCAACAACCGAACAATTAAATGCGACTGCAAATGAAGTGCTTGATAGTACGGAAAAATTAAATGAGAAAACAGAATATAGTCTTGAGTTCTCCCGAAAAGTAAAAGATAGAGCAATTAATATTAAGGAAACAGCTGTTCAAGCATACAGTACAGCTCGTAATCTATATGACGATAAACAAAAGCTAGTTTTAGAAGCGATTCAAGCCGGAAAAATCGTATCCGAAGTAAAAGTAATGTCCGATACAATAGCAGATATTGCAGATCAAACTAATTTATTAGCCTTAAATGCAGCTATCGAGGCCGCAAGAGCAGGCGAGCAAGGTAAAGGTTTTGCTGTTGTAGCTGATGAAGTCCGGAAATTAGCCGAACAATCATCTGAAACCGTTCAAAAAATACAAATTATTACTAGTGAAGTAGAACAAGCATTTACGAATGTGTCTATCAATGCGCAAGAGCTTTTACACTTTATAGACAATAAAGTAACACCTGATTATGAGCTTTTCCAAAACAGTGGAATTCAATATGAAGAAGATGCTATGTACTTTAATAAATTAATAACTGAAGTGACAACATTTGTTGGAACGATGAAGTATTCTATGCTAGAAATACAAAAAGCGATCGAAAATGTATCAAATGTCGCTATAGAGTCATCTGATCAGTCAAATGATATAGCAAAGAGTATTTCAGAAACATTACAAGCAATACAGCATGTGGCAGAGTCATCCGTTGAAACCGCAAATATTGCTGAGAAGATTTCCAAACAATTGAATAATTTCAAGTTATAAGATAACAGTACCCGCGAATAAAAGATGAAAAAATTTAAGTAATTTCGAGTCTTCCGCGGGTATTGGCGTTTATGTAGAGCTTATGTCATTATGTGAAATAGTCATTGAATCAAGGGCAATCCCAATCTCTCAGTAAATCCGTTCAAAACATAGATGAACAAAAATTTTTTCCCTTCATATCCTATGTGAGAATGGATTTTACGTTATTGAGGAGGAAAAGAATGCATTGGATAGCCATCATTCTTATTGGGATAGCTGCCAACTTAGATAATTTAGGGATTGGTCTCGCCTATGGTATTAAGCGAGTGAAGATACCCGTATTATCCAATGCGGTAATTGCTCTAATTTCAATGATCGTCACATACGCTGCAGTAACAGCTGGAAGCGTAGTTATTAATTTTATCTCTCCAGATTTCGCAAATTTAATAGGAAGTCTTTTACTTTGTGCTATTGGGATATGGACTTTATTATCTAGTCGCTTTTCTAAACAAGGAATATTGGGAAATCCGGAAGTATTCGATGAGGATAAAAATTATATAATTTCGATTCGAGAAGCAATGACGCTCGGCTTTGTCTTATCAGCCAACTGTTTAGCAGGAGGAATAGCACTTGGAGCTAATGGTATTTCTGCGATCTGGACAGTTATTTCTATCGGTATTTTTTCGTTCATAACAGTAGGCGCCGGTGTTCATTTTGGAGTCTTACTTACCAAGACTTTTATTGGAAAACACTCAACCGCTATTTCTGGGTGGTTACTAATTCTTATAGGGATCATTGAAATAGTTTCTTAAATATACATTTTAAAAAAATTTAAAAATAACTTGACGTAAGTAAATTATTAATATATAGTAAGTTACATAAAGTAATCAATTACTTTTAGTAACTACTTTTAACTAGGATGTACAAAGAAGTAACTACAAATGTTTAACCCTTAAAAAATTAGGGAACATAATTAATGTAGTTGCTTCATATTATAAAATATATCTCGAAATCGAGATAAAATCAACTTAATTGGAGGAATTTATAATGGCAAAATGGAACATTGATTTAGGGCACTCAGCAATTAACTTTCAAGTGAAACACATGATGGTATCAAAAGTAAAAGGTGTTTTCGATACTTATTCAGCAGATATTGAAGCGGCAGATCTTGCAGATTTAACAACAGCAAACATTAGCTTTACAATTGATCCAGCTAGCATTAATACACGTAGTGAAGATCGTGATAATCACTTAAAAGCAGCAGATTTTTTCGATGCTGAAAAATATCCGACAATTACATTCAAGTCTACAAACATTGCAAAAAAATCAGATGATGAATATGCGGTTACAGGTGATTTAACAATTAAAGACGTAACGAAATCAGTAACATTTGATACTGAATTTAATGGTAAAGGTACAAATCCATGGGGCCAAGAAGTTTATGGCTTTGAATCTACAACATCAATCAATCGTGAAGATTTTGGCTTAACTTGGAATGCTGCATTGGAAACTGGCGGTGTTCTAGTTGGGAAAGACATTAAAATTACAGTTGAACTGGAAGTAAACCCAGCTTAACTTCTTTCAGTTGAAATAGAGGAACTCAGTCTAAGAACACCACGTCCTGTGGCAATTTATCTGTGCGAAAGCGAAGCGACAGCAACGACAACACACGACTGAGTGACCAACATCACGTTGGAGTTCTTTGTGCTAGCACAAAGCCGATTCCGGACACAATTATGCCGAGGCATAATTGATTTTTGTAAAATGTGCTCGATTCATATCGGGCACATTTTTTTTTTATAAACTAAAAACATTGCCAAAAAATAACACAATAAATAAGTTACTTGCATAATTTTAGTAATTACTGCATATAAAACATCATATTGTTTTTGGGGGCGATGGGATGAATGTATTAGTGACAGGTGGTTATGGTTTTATTGGTAGTGCAGTGGCGAGACGTTTCTTTAAAGAGGGTGCAAATGTTTATATTATTGATAATTTAAGTACCGGTCATTTACGCAATGTCGACTTTGAGCATAAATCTTATCTTTTGAATATAGAAGATGAAGTTTGTGAGCATCTCTTTAAAGAAACATCATTTGATGTGGTCATCCATTGTGCAGCGCAAACGAGTGTTCAAAAATCGATGCAGGAGCCAGTAAAGGATGTTTTAACGAATATTGTAGGGCTTAGTCAGATGCTCTTCTTATCGTCAAAATATAAGGTAAAGCATTTCGTTTTTGCCTCGTCAGCAGCTGTTTATGGAGATAGTCACTATCCTCCATTAGAAGAAACAGATGTTAGTGAACCGATTTCGATGTATGGATTAAACAAAAGTATTGGTGAGACATACTGTGAAAAATGGCAAAAAGATTATCGTCTACCAACATTGATTTATAGATTTGCTAATGTATTCGGTCCAAGGCAATATATGCGCGGGGAAGCGGCGGTTATCCCTAGCATGCTAAGAAGCAGCATTGAAGGAAAGCCCTTTACGATTTATGGAGATGGAGAACAAACACGAGATTTCATATATGTAGATGACATTGCGGATGCTATTTATGCTGGTGTGCAGGCAAGATTACAGGGCATTTATAATGTAGCAACCAATGAGGCATGGTCGATTCATCAAGTCATTTTATTATTACAACATTTAAATCATCCTTTAGAAATTCAATATGCTCCTGCGAGAGAGGGAGATATTGAGCATTCATTTTTAAATAACGCTAAGTTGGCGAAGGCAATAGGATGGAGACCAAAAACTACTTTTGCGGAAGGCATAGAACGTACATTGCAAGCGTTACAAGATGAAAAGATAGTGGAGATTTAACATAACAACGCCAAGGAGATTAGGAACCTTGGCGTTGAATTTTTAATTACAAATCGGATTCTTTATTTGAAATTTCTTGAAAGCCCCGTTTACAAATCTATAAAAATAGATATAATGAATTTTATGGAACCTTCACAAATCTATAAAGCATTATCAAACGATACAAGACGTCAAATATTATTATGGTTAAAGAGCCCAGAGGAATTTTTTGATGAAAAACTTTATTTACAACAAGGAATTAGTTTTCAAGTTGGAGTATGTGTAAGAGATATTCAATCGAAAGCAGGACTAGCTCAATCGGTTATCTCAAATTATTTATTAACTATGCAACAAGCTGGATTATTACAATCCGAACGTATTGGAAAGTGGACTTATTATCGTCGGAATGAGAAAACAATACAAGAATTTCGAGAGTACGTTCAAAAAGAATTATAAATAGAAGGGAGGATTTCTTTTTTTTGGTTCAATACATCTAATTATACAGATATATAGAATTATATATATATATTGGGTAGTTATGATTTCACATCTATCAATATTTGTCACAATGCTCAACAATTAAATCAATTTAAGATTGGAGATTTTTATTAATGCGAAAAGTAAATACTTTACTTATTTTTATACTAGCAATAGGTGTATTTGGAATTATTACAACAGAGATGAGTATTGTCGGAGTATTACCACAAATCGCTCGGAAATTTGGGATTTCAACCGCACAATCAGGTTTATTAGTGAGTATATTTGCTCTAGTTGTTGCTATCTCTGGGCCATTTTTAATATTACTTGTGTCGGGGATTAATCGTAAGCTACTTTTATTAACAACAGTATTTATATTTGCTATTTCTAATATTTTTTATGCTTATACGACACATTTTGAAGTTATGCTTATTTTTCGTATTATACCTGCTGCACTTCACCCTCTATTCTTTTCAATAGCTCTTGTAACTGCAGCTAATCTTGTTCCTCCAGAAAAAAGCGGTCGAGCAGTTTCTAAAGTTTTCTTGGGAGTTACGGTTGGCTTTGCTTTAGGTGTACCATTAACTTCTTATCTTGCAGAACAGTTTTCATTAGAAATTGCTTTCTTGTTTGGAGCGATTGTAAATTCTGTAGCCTTTATAGGAATATTAATTTTGCTTCCTTCTATGCCTGTTAAAGAAAAAATGTCTTTTGGCAAGCAAGTCGGTATATTACGAAAAACTGAATTATGGTTAAATATAGGAACTGTTATATTTATTTTTGCAGCTATGTTTTCGGTATACAGTTATTTTGCTGAATACCTTGCAAAAGTCACTCACATGAATGGCTCATTGATTAGTATTATGTTGCTAATATTTGGTGTAATTATGATTTTAGGTAATTTTTTATTTGGATTTCTTTTGCAAAGAAACATGTTGAAAACTGTAATTTTATTTCCGGTATTATATTTATTCGTTTACTTATTCGTTTATTATTTAGGTTCTTATTTCGTTCCAATGATTTTTATGGTATTCATTTGGGGAATCGTACATTCTGGCGGTTTAATCGTTAGTCAGGCATGGTTAATAAGTGAAGCTAAAGAAGCCCCTGAATTTGGTAATAGCTTATTTGTTTCATTTTCAAATCTTGGAATTACTTTAGGAACATCCTTTGGGGGTTGGATTATTTCTCAATTAGGAATTCAACAACTTATTTGGAGTGGCTTTATTTTTTCACTACTTTCTTTAGTATTGATATTAATAAAAATAAAACTTTTCAACTCTAGTATTCCATCGCCATCAAATTAAATGTGTTGTCTGTTCCAGAAAAACGAGAAACTTTAACTTCCTTCAGCAAATGTCTTTTATAGCGTAAGTGAAACGGCAGTTACAAATGTCTTATGACCGAAAGCGTGCGACAGGTACAGAAGTCTCCCACCTCATAGGTGGTGAGATGAATGTAGATGTGGTTACTTTTCAGTAGGTGTCCGAACACCTACTGAAATAGAAGGAACTCAGACAAAATACGTTGCTGACGCTACGTTAGCACTACGCTTTCGCGCAAAAAACATTTGTTGGCCCAAAGCCTTCGGACGCATTGTTTATCTGTAGCGAAAGCAAAGCGTCAGCTACAATTACGCCAAGGCGAAATTTATAGATTCACTCTGAATTTAATTAGTATTATTCTGAGTAATATGTCTTTTTTCGCGACTATAGTATAATAATTGTTTAAAGGAATACTGCGGAATTGAACGGGGGCTTGCAAATATGCTAGTAGATTTTAGAGTGAAAAATTGCCTGAGTTATAAAGATGAAACACTATTTTCAATGGTAGCGGGAAGCCGTATACGAAAATTAAAGGACACACATACGATGGAATTTGACTCATTTCGCCTTGTGAAAAGTGCCTTTATTTTCGGACCAAATGGAAGTGGGAAATCAAACTTATTCACTGCTATTAAAATTTTACGTTCTTTATTGTTTAACTTTGAAAATCTTAATAATGTTAAACAACTACGCTTGCCCTACCAGCCGTTTAAGTTAGGTGGCCGGCAAGAACAACCGACAGAATTTATGATTTCGTTATTACTAGATGGGGCGCTGTACGATTATGAGGTACAGTATAATGCATCGCAGGTTCTTTACGAAGGCCTAACTAAAACGACAAAGTCCATGAAAGAGCAGCTCTTTAATAGACAATGGGATGGGACAGAATATTTGTATGAAACTGCCCACGGTCCTGCGCTAGAATTGACAAAATATACGCGTAATAATACAGCTTTCTTATCGGTATTAAATGTCTTTAATGACCCAGATGCTACGAAAATATTTGATTGGTTTTTACATAAAATACTGTTTTTAGATGAAGCAAATCGGTTATCAAGTCATCCACTTATTCGTAAACTTGAAGAGGAGCCTTTTAAGAAAGAGGTCATAAAGCTACTAAAGATTGCGGATTTTTCTATTCAAGATGTGACAGCAAGACGCGTTGAGCGAAGAGAGAAAAATTCTATTGGCTATGATTTTGACACTCCAGAGGTTATTCAAGAGGTGGATATCGATTTGCACTATTTATCGTTCGATGAAGCAGGTGCGCCAATCGGGACGGAAACGATCAATTGGACGATGGATTCAAAGGGGACAGTCCGTATGCTGCATCTAGCATGTGTCATAATCGATGCATACAATAAAGGGAAGACGATCTTTATAGATGAGTTTGATACAGCATTTCATGTGTCCATCTGCGAATTTTTAATGGCCATTATGAACAGCAAGCGTAACGTTACGAATCAATTTGTCGTCACAAGTCATGAAATTGATTTATTAGATCAGCCACTACGTTCCGATCAAATATGGTTTGTAAATAAAAGCTTTAAAAATGAATCCGAATTATACTCCTTATTTGATTTTGCAGATTTACAGAAGAAACGTGGGGATATTTCCTATTCCAAGCGTTACTTAAAAGGAGAATTTGGGGCTACACCGGTTATTAATGAATATTTATCAAATCAATATTTAACTTCTTTCAGCGGAAATCCAAACCGCTGAAATAGAGGAACTCAGTCTAAGAACGCCACGTCCTGTGGCAATTTATCTGTGCGAAAGCGTAGCGACAGCAAAGCGACAGCTACAATATACCGAGACATAATTGATAGGAAGTGGAGGTATCTGAGTAGTGAGAGTGCGTCAACAAGGGAATCGAACACTCCGTAAAACAGTTTTAATTTATTGTGAAGGTGAAACCGAACGCATTTATTTTGAGCAAATGCGTATTTTAAAGCGCTCAAAATTGGTAAGTGTTAAAATAAAAAACGTCAAGCGTTCGGCTATTAAGCTAGCCCAGCATGCTTTTCGAGATTCAAGCTACCAATATTTTGATGAGGTTTGGATTGTTTTTGATAAAGATGATTTAACTGAAAGGCAATTAGAGGAAGTTAATGACTTTTGTGAGGAGAATAATATTCATATTGCCTATTCAAATGAAGCATTCGAATTATGGCTATTGTTGCATTTTGAAGAAGTCGATCTATCTGAAAAGTATCCTCGTGCTGTATTAAATGACAAGATGGAGCAGCATCTAGGGGTAACACGTTATTTTCGTCATAAAGCGGATGAATCAGTCATTGCACCTATCGCACTTCGACATGAGGTCGCTATTAAAAATTGCACAGATATGATGGCACTCCGCAAGACGGAAAGTCGTGACAATCCTTATTGCAACATACATGAAATGATACAATACATATTTTAACTTCCTTCGGCAAAAAAAGAGTTCTTTGTGAAGCACAAAGTCGATTCCGGACGCATTGTTTATCTGTAGCGAAAGCAAAGCGTCAGCTACAATTATGCCGAGGCATAATTAATTGCCAATCAGCAGGTTTTCCGTCACTTAATGGATAGCCTGCTATTTTTATATCTCAGTACTAAAGATGGGGATAACAATTTTTAAAAGTATGACATATATTAAGTTGATTGGAGTGGCACTTTTTCAAAGCGACGAGTACAACTAAAATTTATTTATCTTACACTCAATATGTAAATAAATAAATTAATTGTATTTGGGAATAATATCAGAAGCCATGACAATTGAACTGTACATATGACGCGACCTTAAACCTATAAATGATTGAAAAGTGTATGTTGTATTCGTAATTTTTCCAGACGATCTACCTTGCCTTTTCTTTCTAAAAAGACTACAATGAAATTAAGTTAATATACTAGGTTTGAGCGATTGAGAGACCATTAAAAACATATGTACATTTGTACATGTGCTTTTAATGGTCTCTTTTTTTCGCTTTAAATAAGGAGGAATTTCATTATGAGCACAGCTTCAGCAATACAACGTCAACAAACGATTGTAGAATTAGAAAGTAAAGAATACGATTTATTGGTTATCGGTGGTGGGATTACAGGTTGTGGTATCGCACTTGATGCAATTGCTCGTGGTCTATCTGTAGCGTTAGTTGAAATGCAAGACTTCGCCGCTGGTACATCTAGTCGTTCGACAAAATTAGTGCATGGTGGACTTCGTTATTTAAAACAATTTGAAATAAAAGAGGTTGCAGATTTAGGAAAAGAGCGTGCGATCGTTTATGAAAATGGTCCACATGTAACAACTCCTGTTTGGATGCTACTGCCATTTCATAAAGGTGGCACATTCGGTAAATTCTCAACGAATATTGGCTTACGTGTCTATGATTTTTTAGCAGGGGTTAAACGTTCTGAGCGTCGATATATGTTAAATGCTGCAAAAACAATGGAAAAAGAACCTTTGGTTAAAGGTGAGGACTTACGCGGCGGTGGTGTATATGTAGAATATCGTACAGATGATGCACGTCTGACAGTCGAAGTTGCCAAAGCTGCCATCGAAAAAGGCGCTACGCTCATTAATTATACAAAGGCAGAAAACTTTTTATACAATGACCAAAAGAAAATTAATGGTATTGTAGCACAAGATTTGATTGCCCATAACACGTTTACTATTCGTGCAAAAAAAGTTGTGAATGCTGCAGGTCCATGGGTAGATGAGGTTCGTAATATTGAAGGGGAACAAAATGGCAAGCACTTAATTTTATCAAAAGGTGTGCACATCGTTTTTGATGAATCTAAATTTCCATTACGTCAAGCTGTCTATTTTGATACACCTGATGGCCGTATGGTGTTTGCGATTCCTCGAAATGGGAAAGCATATGTTGGAACGACAGATACATTTTACGAAGGCGATGCCAAAGAAATGAATATCCAACAAGAAGATCGTGATTATATTATGAAGGCAATTCATTACATGTTTCCAAAAGTTAACGTCACTGATGCAGATATAGAATCAAGCTGGGCAGGCGTTCGTCCATTAATTCATGAGGAAGGTAAAAATCCATCTGAAATTTCTCGTAAGGATGAAGTATGGGAATCTTCTTCGGGTCTTGTGACAATTGCTGGCGGTAAATTAACAGGTTATCGTAAAATGGCTGAAACAGTTTTAAATAAGATTGCACAAGATTTAGAACAACAATTTAGCATTGCATCTAAACCATGTCATACAAAGAATATTCATATTTCTGGTGGAGATGTTGGGGGCTCCCAAAACTTACATGCCTTCGTGTCAAAACGAACAAAAATGGGTATTGATATCGGATTATCAGAAGAGGAAGCGAAACATTTAGCACATCATTATGGTTCTAATGTGGATACTGTTTTTGAATATGCTAAAGAAAAACATCCTGTTTTACCACAAGGGCTATATGCGCAGTTATTGTATGGTATCCATCAGGAAATGGTTGCTCATCCAAACGACTTTATGATTCGTCGTACAGCGTATATGTTCTTTAATATCGCTCTTGTGAAACAATATAAAGACGCGATATTAGATGAAATGGCAAAACAATTACATTGGTCTACTGAACAACGTACGCAATATGAAAAAGATTTAAATTTAGAAATAACAAGAGCTACAACTGCATTATAATAAAAAGGAAGGTCGTCTTAATGGCGACCTCACTTTTTAACTTCTTTCAGCAGATGTTCAAACATCTGTACCTGTCGCTACGCTTTCGGTACAAAAAACATCCGCTGAAAGAAGTTAAAGCCTCCGGCGGATGTCACGGAAATCGGAAAGGAGTGCTTTGTGCAAGCACAAAGCCGATTCCGGACGCAATTATGCCGAGGCATAATTGATATAAAGGGGAAATCAAATGAATTTCAATAATCAACAAATTATTCCCGCTGCACGAACAGTAAAGCAATTTGATGAAATATTAAATAGCCGATTCGAATACATTGTTCTATTAGAAGTGCATATTAGTTTGCTCATGTCCATAAAACGAGAAGCAGATCGTAACGGAAAAAAATTAATTATTCATGCAGATTTAATTCATGGCTTAAAAACAGATAACTTTGCAGCAGATTTTTTATGTAATGATATCCGTCCAGCAGGTATAATTTCCACTCGATCTAATATGTTAATAAAAGCAAAATCTCGTGGGATTATTGCAATTCAGCGCGTCTTTTTAATTGATACGATTGCACTAGAAAAAAGCTTTTCAATGATTGAATTAGCGAAGCCTGATTATATTGAATTATTACCAGGTATCATTCCTTCAATGATTTCAGAAGTACACCAGCGAACAAAAATTCCTGTTATTACAGGAGGACTAGTTCGCACTGTTGAAAGCATAGAGGAAGCGTTATCGGCTGGAGCAGTAGCGATTACAACATCAAATAAGAATTTGTGGGAAAATTTCCAAAAATATCGTTGACTATGTATATTATTTTCTCTACAATGTACATAAGTTAAAAAGCGCGTGGTTAGGAAAAGGAACCCACATTTATTCATCTGCATTTCAACGTGCAGTTTGTTTAAGTGTGGGTTTATTTTTTTACTAAGTGCACTATTACAAAGGGGGGCTTCTTGTATGTCAACATTTACAGCTGAACTTGTCGGCACGATGATTCTTATTTTATTCGGTGGTGGCGTTGTTGCAGGTGTATCACTGCACAAATCGAAAGGTTTTGGCGGTGGATGGGTAGTGATTACATTCGCTTGGGGTCTAGGTGTGGCTATGGCTGCATATGCTGTTGGTGGTATTAGTGGGGCTCATTTAAATCCTGCTTTAACGATCGCGCTTGCTACAATCGGTAATTTCCCATGGGAAGACGTACCTACTTACATTGCTGCACAATTGATTGGTGCATTTTTAGGTGGGGTACTCGTTTATTTTATGTATTTACCACATTGGAAAGGTACGAAAGATCCGGAAGCGAAACTTGCTGTATTTTCTACAATGCCTGCTATTAAACATCCATTATCAAATTTAATTTCAGAAATGATTGGTACATTTATACTTGTTTTAGGTATTCTAGCATTAGGAACAAATACAATTACGGATGGCTTAAATCCATTTCTAGTTGGTATGTTAATTGTAGTCATCGGGATGGCTTTAGGGGGCCCTACTGGTTATGCAATTAACCCTGCACGTGACTTAGGTCCACGTATAGCTCACTTTTTCTTACCAATACCAGGTAAACGTGACTCAGGATGGTCTTATGCATGGATACCAGTTGTAGGTCCAATTATCGGTGGTACATTTGGTGCCCTATTTTTCCAACAAATTTTTGAGGGGAAAAATAGTATCGCATTTTGGGTGTTTGCTATTATTGTAATTATTATTTTTATCAGTGCTCAAATGACAGTGAAAAATGTTAAAAGTGAAGAGTAAATCAATTATGCCTCGGCATAATTGCGTCTTTGTACCGAAAGCGTAGCGACAGGTACAGTTGTTTGGACACTCGCTGAAAAGAGCTTAAATCCGCATTGATCTCACCACCTATAGAGGTAGGGGACTTTTGTAGCTGACGCTTCGCTTTCGCTACAGAAAATAATTGCTGAAAGAAAATAAAAAAATATTTGGAGGTATGACCGATGTCAGAAAAAAAATATATTTTAGCTTTGGACCAAGGTACAACAAGCTCACGTGCTATTTTGTTTGATGAAAAAGGGAGCATTCTCCACGTTGCACAACAAGAATTCCCGCAATATTTTCCACAATCAGGATGGGTTGAACATCACGCAGAAGAAATTTGGTCTTCTATTCTTTCTTGTATCGCTACAGTACTTTCTGCAAAAAATATTGAATCAAATCAAATTGCTGGGATCGGTATTACAAACCAACGCGAAACAACTGTTGTTTGGGATAAACATTCAGGAAAACCAATCTATAATGCGATTGTATGGCAATCACGCCAAACGAACGCTATTTGTGAGGAATTGAAAGAAAACGGTTACAATGATTTATTCCGTGATAAAACTGGTTTATTAATCGATGCATACTTCTCAGGTACAAAAGTAAAATGGATTTTAGACAATGTTGAAGGTGCTCGTGAAAAAGCAGAAGCAGGCGATTTATTATTCGGTACAATTGATACGTGGTTAATATGGAAGTTAACAGGTGGTAAAGTCCATGTTACGGATTATTCAAATGCTTCTCGTACATTAATGTACAACATTTATGATTTAAAATGGGATGAAGAAATATTAGACATTTTAGGCGTTCCTGCTTCTATGCTTCCTGAGGTTCGTCCTTCTTCAGAAGTGTATGGATATACGGAAGAAGCTCTGTTCTTTGGTTCTGCTGTTCCAATTGCAGGGGCTGCGGGTGATCAACAAGCTGCTCTATTCGGTCAGGCTTGCTTCGAGGAAGGTATGGTTAAAAACACTTACGGTACGGGCTGCTTCATGTTGATGAATACTGGTGAAAAGGCAGTAAAATCAGAGAATGGCTTATTAACTACGCTTGCTTGGGGTTTAGATGGCAAGGTTACTTACGCTTTAGAAGGAAGTATTTTTGTAGCGGGCTCTGCTATCCAATGGTTACGCGACGGCTTACGAATGTTCCGCTCAGCTTCAGAATCTGAGCAATATGCTGCACGTGTAGAGTCGGCTGACGGCGTTTATGTAGTTCCTGCATTCGTTGGTCTAGGTACACCTTATTGGGATTCAGATGTACGAGGTGCAGTCTTCGGTTTAACTCGTGGTACTTCTAAAGAACATTTTGTACGTGCAACATTAGAATCGTTAGCGTATCAAACAAAAGACGTACTTGGTGCAATGGAAGCGGATGCTAATATTCCACTAACGAAATTACGTGTAGATGGTGGTGCAGTTGCAAACAATTTCTTAATGCAATTCCAATCAGATTTATTAAACGTTCCTGTTGATCGTCCGGTCATTAACGAAACAACAGCTTTAGGTGCTGCGTATTTAGCAGGCTTAGCAGTTGGCTTCTGGAAATCACCAGATGAAATTAGTGAGTATTGGAATTTAGATCGTCAATTCACACCTAATATGGATGACTCACATCGTGAAGAAATCTATGCAGGATGGAAAAAAGCTGTAGCAGCTGCTCAAGCATTTAAATAAAAAGATAGTGATGAAAAAACCTTGATTGGCAAATTTGAAGCGGATCCTGTTGTTAGACAAAAATCTAACTGGGATCGCTTCGCTTGCCGATCAAGGTTTTGTTTTGAGTAAATGAATTATTTATTTGCCTGTTATTACAATACAGACTTTACGCCACTTTTCGTTGTCTATTGAAAAAAATTGATATTGGATTACGTCCTACATCAATGCCTCGAATCATGTTTATTCCGAACAAACATATAGTGTATATTGAGAATTATGAGTATTGGAACGAAAGGGGATTGCGTGGATAACTCTAAGTCGAATCAGCGCAAAAGTTTAGACGAGAATGCGAAGGATCAGCAGCTAGAACCGTTTCGTGTCGATAATGAAGGAAAAAAGATGACGACGAATCAGGGGCTAAAAGTTTCGAATGATGAGAATTCGTTGAAGGCTGGAGTTCGTGGGCCAAGTATTATGGAGGATTTTCACTTTCGAGAGAAAATAACGCATTTTGATCATGAACGTATTCCAGAGCGTGTTGTGCATGCGAGGGGCTTTGCAGCACATGGAGAATTTGAGCTGTATGAATCGATGGGGGAATATACTAAAGCAAGCTTTTTACAGGACCCTAATAAGAAAACACCTGTATTTGTCAGATTTTCAACTGTAGTTGGAAGCTTAGGTTCGATGGATACTGCACGTGATGTTCGTGGTTTTGCGACGAAATTTTACACAGATGAGGGCAATTATGATTTAGTTGGTAATAATATACCGGTCTTTTTTATTCAGGATGCGATAAAGTTTCCTGATTTAATTCACGCGGTAAAGCCTGAACCTCACAATGAAATGCCACAAGCAGCCTCAGCTCACGATACGTTTTGGGATTTTGTAGCGAACAATCAGGAAATTGCGCATATGATTATGTGGCATATGTCTGATCGTGCAATACCTAGAAGTTTTCGAATGATGGAAGGCTTCGGTGTTCATGCTTTTCGTTTCGTCAATGATAAAGGGAAATCGAGGTTTGTAAAATTTCATTGGAAGCCTGTGCTAGGTGTACATTCACTCATTTGGGATGAAGCGCAAATTATTGCTGGAAAGGATCCAGATTTTCAGCGACGTGATTTATGGGAATCAATTGAGATAGGTGATTATCCAGAATATGAGCTTGGTGTACAAATGCTTGAGCCAGAGGACGAATTTAAATTTGATTTTGATATTTTGGATGCAACAAAGCTGTGGCCTGAAGAGATAGTGCCAGTTAAAAAGATTGGGAAAATGACCTTGAATCGTAATGTGGATAATGTTTTCGCTGAAACAGAGCAAGTCGCCTTCCACCCTGGAAATGTTGTACCAGGCATAGATTTTACTAATGATCCACTCTTGCAGGGGCGGCTATTTTCTTATTTAGATACACAGCTAATACGTCTAGGGGGACCAAACTTTGCAGAAATACCGATTAACCGACCCGTTTGTCCATTTCATAACAATCAGCGCAATGGCTTTAGTCGACAAACTATTAATGTAGGAAAAGTGAGCTATCATAAAAATTCTTTGGCCAATAATTCACCATCAACATCAACGGCAAAGGAAGGTGGCTTTGTCCATTATGAAGAAAAGGTTGAAGGACGTATCACACGAGCACGTAGTAAATCGTTTGATGATCATTTCTCACAGGCAAGGCTGTTTTGGAATAGTATGTCCTCTCCTGAAAAACAACATATCATTGATGCCTTTAGTTTTGAGGTAGGGAAGGTGAAAAGTAAGTCCGTTCGCCAACAGGTTGTCGACATGTTTGTCCGTGTTGATAAAACAATGGCAACGACTGTGGCCGATAATGTTGGTGTAAATCGTCCAAAAGGTGAGCAAATAAATGTCACGTTATCATCACCTGCACTTAGTCAAGCTAATACTATAAAAATGCCACAAACACTTAAAGTAGGCGTGCTAATAGGTGATGGATTTGACGCAAATGAAGTTGGAGAAATACTGAAATATTTAACAAGAAAGGGTGTTCGATACAGTATTATTTCTGACAGATTAGGGGTTGTTACTAGTAGTGATGGTGTACAGCTAACAGCAACTGACACATTTATTACTACCGATGCGGTACTATTTGACTCGTTATATGTTGTAGGCGTAAGAGCAAAAAATCAGGCAAAGTTTAATTCACATATTGTAAATTATATCAATGAAGCGTATAGACATTACAAACCTATTGGTATAGCTACATCCGGAACGACATTTTTTAATATGTCTAATGCCAATGTAGGGCCAGGAATTGTATTGGCAACTGGCGACAAAGACTTCGCTAAAAAATTTGTCAATGCCATAGCGCAACAACGCTTTTGGCAGCGGAATATTTATTAAATAACGTCGTTTCCGCGAGTAGCAGAATATCTGCTTGCCGAGGAATACCCGCGGGGAATGTCGAATATCAGAGGGGCCGAGCGAATCCTCGCGGGGCATGACGAATATCCTCGCGAAGGGAGAGCGAATACTCGCGGAAGCAGAGCGGATATTCGCGGGAGAAGAGAGAATATTCGCGAAGGGAGAGAGAATACTCGCGAAGGGAGAGAGAATACTCGCGGAGGGAGAGCGAATACTCGCGAAAGCGGAGAGAATACTCGCGGGAGCGGAGCGAATCCCCGCGTGCCGAGAGAATACTCGCGGAAGCGGAGAGAATACTCGCGGAAGCGGAGAGAATACTCGCGGAAGCGGAGCGAATACTCGCGGAAGCGGAGAGAATACTCGCGGAAGCAGAGAGAATACTCGCGGAAGCGGAGCGAATACTCGCGGAAGCGGAGAGAATACTCGCGGAAGCGGAGAGAATCCTCGCGAAGGGAGAGAGAATCCTCGCGGAGGGAGAGAGAATACTCGCGGGAGCATAGAGAATACTCACGGAAGCGGAGCGAATACTCGCGGAAGCGGAGAGAATACTCGCGGAAGCGGAGAGAATACTCGCGGAAGCGGAGAGAATACTCGCGGAAGCGGAGAGAATACTCGCGAAAGCATAGCGAATCTTCGCGGAAGCGGAGAGAATACTCGCGGAAGCAGAGAGAATACTCGCGGAAGCGGAGAGAATACTCGCGGGAGCGGAGAGAATACTCGCGGAAGCAGAGAGAATACTCGCGGGAGCGGAGAGAATACTCGCGGAAGCGGAGCGAATCCCCGCGTGCCGAGAGACTACTCGCGGGAGCATAGAGAATACTCGCGGAAGCGGAGAGAATACTCGCGGAAGCGGAGCGAATACTCGCGAAAGCATAGAGACTACTCGCGGAAGCGGAGCGAATCCTCGCGCGTGCATAGAGAATACTCGCGGAAGCGGAGCGAATCCTCGCGGGAGCAGAGAGAATACTCGCGGAAGCGGAGAGAATACTCGCGGGAGCGGAGAGAATCCTCGCGGGAGCGGAGAGAATACTCGCGAAAGCATAGAGAATACTCGCGGAAGAGGAGAGAATACTCGCGGAAGGGGAGAGAATACTCGCGAAAGCAGAGCGAATCCTCGCGGAAGCATAGAGAATCCCCGCAGAAGCCGAGCAAATACTCACGGAAAAAGAAGCGATACTTTCTAGCGACAATTTGTATTAGATTTTCTATGAAATATTTCAGCTATCATGGTAAAAATGTTTATAATTTAAGTCTCTCATTGTTCTTAAAGAATAGTGAGAGATTTTTTATCCTGCATTAATGGGCAGTAAGACAACTACCTCAAAATGCATTCTAGTTACGGTTTGTGCTGTCCTGATATATGTGAGTTATGCGGTTATCTTTATTGGCCCCTTGGTGGGTTTTGAGACCGAGAGTTCATAAAGAAAGAAAGTCCACTATTGGGGAGAAGCGGTTTGTTGGGCAGACAAAATGTTTCTGAATTTACTATAAATTACATGGCATTGCATTCAATTTTTGTAAATGCTATGGTGGTTAATGAGGTGAATTTTGTGGAAAAATTTGATATTGCAATTATTGGCGCAGGTCCTGGGGGCTATGTAGCAGCCATTCATGCAGCAAAAAGTGGCAAGAAGGTCGCTTTAGTAGAGCGTGATAAAGTGGGAGGGGCCTGCTATAACGTTGGCTGCATTCCTTCGAAAATTTTGTTGGAGCATAGTAAGCTCATTCAAGAAATAAAACGTGGTAATGATTGGGGTATTGAAACTCCTACAGTAAATGTGAATTTTCCACGATTGATGAAACGTAAGGATGCTATTATAGACGAGCTTTTAACGAATATTGAAGGCTATATTTTGAGCAATCAAATTACCTTCTACCGAGGAGAAGCGGCAGTATCTAATGATTTAACTGTAACAGTTGGTAGTGAGATCTTTACAGCAATGGATATCATTTTAGCAACCGGAAGTAAACCATTTGTTCCACCTTTTAAAGGGTTAGAGACGTCTTCCTATTATACAACGGATACATTTTTTGATATGAGGGAGCTGCCAGAGCAGTTAACAATTATAGGCGGAGGCGTAATTGCAGTAGAGATGGCATTTAGTTTAGCGCCACTCGGAACAAAGGTGACGATGCTCAATCATAGTGAAGATATTTTACAGACAGAAGAGCCAGAAGCAAGACCACTTATTCGAGAAAAGATGGAAAAACTCGGTATTAAACTTGTGGCAGATTTTCAATTTGAACATTTTAATGGCAATGAAATTCATACATCAAAAGGCATTTATACATATGAAAATCTTTTGTTTGCAACGGGGCGACGCCCGAATACAGAAATAGCTCAGCAGCTTGGTCTAGCCTTCGATGGTCGGTTGATTGCTGTAAATGAGCATCTTGAAACAAGTCAGCCACATATTTATGCTATAGGTGACTTAGTTGGTGGTTACCAGCTAGCTCATTCAGCTAGTGCAGAGGGAATTCATGTTGTGGAGCATATTTTGGGGAATAAACCGGCACTAATTGATCAAACATCGATTCCTCGCTGTGTTTATACACATCCTGAAATTGCGACTTTTGGTTTACTAGAAGAGCAGATTAACGAACCTTATACGGTGACTCAAATGCCTTTACATACAAACCCTAAGGCATTGATGGAAGGAAATACTGTGGGCTTTATTAAGCTTATTGCGACGGAAAAAGAAGGACGTATTTTAGGAGCTTGTGTTGTTGCTGATGGGGCAACAGAAATGTTAAATGCTATTTTAGCTACTAAAAATGCTGGTGGCACTGCCCACACTCTTGCAAATATGATTTTTCCACATCCTACAGTATCAGAGCATATTGGGGATGCTGCCAAAGCTATTTTTGACAAAGCCATTCACCATTAATGGCCTCAAAAACTACATTCTTCAGCGGAAGGTTAACCTTCTCGTTAATAGAATGTAGTTTTTCCTTTTAAATGGGGATTAAAGCTGCTAAACGCTTTGTTCACTTTTATAGCCTCTCGAATACCTACTGATTATAAATAGTATTCATACGGGCTTCAAATACTAAGATTTACCTTTAACACCCATTAAATAAAAAAGCCTATTGACTTTGAATGTTATTATGTTAAATTAAGTTTATAAGAATACTGGGTATTTGAATAATTGAGTTGACTAGACATCTAGAGGCTTCTATTTTACGTAACGGATATACTCCGAACGTAAATATAGGAGCCTTTTTTTATCTATATTTTGTGAATTTCTATTGGACTTGAGGAGGATGGAATATGAAATTAGGATTTTGGCTACCGATTTTTGGCGGGTGGTTACGTAATGTAGAAAATGAAAATATGCCTGCAACATTTGATTATGTAAAACAGGTTATTCAAACAGGAGAAAAACTTGGCTTTGATGCGACACTTATTGCCGAGCTATATTTAAATGATATTAAAGGCATTGATGCTGACGCACTTGAGGCGTGGTCAACCGCAGCAGCTTTAGCAGCAGTTACAGAAAAGATTGAAATATTGGCTGCAGTTCGGCCTGGCTATCATAATCCAGCGGTAATGGCAAAAGTAGCTGCAAATATTGATCATATCGCTAATGGTCGTTTTACATTAAATGTAGTTTCTGCTTGGTGGGAAGAAGAAGCAAAGCAATACGGTGGTTATTTTACGGAGCATGGAGAAAGTTATGACCGCACTGAGGAATTTATTGATATTTTAAAAGGTTTATGGACAGAAGAAACGTTCAGCTATCATGGGAAATATTACGAAATAGAAAATGCATATTTATCTCCTAAGCCAGTTCGAAAACCATATCCAACACTATACGCAGGTGGAGAAAGTGAGCGCGGTAAAGAGACCATTACAAAGTCATGTGACGCTTATGTGATGCATGGAGGAACAGTGGAGGAAGTAGGGGCCAAAATCAAGGAAATGCTTGCACGTCGAGAAGCAATTGGAAAAGGCCCATTTGAAACTTTTGGGATGGCTGCATATGTCATTGTGCGTGATTCAGAAGAAGAAGCACTTGCTGAACTAGCCCGAATTACCAATGTACAGGATACAGCAGGGTACGTAGGCTTTAATGACTTTACAGGTAAATCAAAGCTAGAACAACAAATTACACTACAGGATTATTCAGTTTCAAACAGAGGGCTACGACCAAATTTAGTCGGTACACCTCAACAAGTGGCAGAGCGCATTTTAGCTTATGAAGCGGTTGGCGTAAATCTCTTACTTCTTCAATTCTCCCCACATCTAGAGGAAATGGAACGTTTTGCAAGTGAGGTTATGCCTTTAGTGAAAAGAAAATCAGCCATCATACAGTAAGGAGCGACTACATGACTGCGAAAATTTATATTATTCATGAAAATGATGAATGGACAATTCATTTAACAAAGCGTTTAGAGGAACAAAACCTACCATATGAGGTTTGGCATTTGGCAGAGGGGTTGATTGACCTATCAAAAGAGCCACCACAAGGAATTTTTTATAGTCGTATGAGTGCTTCATCACATACGCGAGGGCATGTATTTGCACCTGAACTAACAAAGGCAGTGCTCGCATGGCTAGAGTATCATGGCCGTCCTGTTATTAATGGAAGCCGTGCCTTACGATTAGAAGTAAGTAAGGTCAATCAATATTTTGCACTTGAAGCTGTTGGCATTCACACACCTAAAACGATAGCGACAGTTGGTAAATCGCAGCTAATAGAAGCAGCAAGAACAATTGGTACAACACCTTTTATAACGAAGCATAATCGAGCAGGGAAAGGGCTTGGCGTACAACTATTTCATTCAGTTGAAGCACTAGAAGCATATGCAAATAGTGATACTTTTGAGTCACCTATAGATGGTATTACGCTTGTTCAGCAATATATAAAATCACCTGATTCTTATATAACGCGATGTGAATTTGTAGGTGGCAAATTTTTATATGCAGTTCGAGTTGATACATCTGAGGGCTTTGAACTCTGTCCTGCTGATAGCTGCCAAATAGAGGATAAATTTTGCCCAGTAGGTGAAACAACAACTAATAAATCAAAATTTCAAATTATAGACAGTTTTTCACTGGAGCTTATCGAGCGTTATGAAGAATTTTTAGCGCAAAATAAGGTAAGTGTCGCAGGGATTGAGTCGATTATCGATAAAGAAGGTAATATTTTCACATATGACGTGAATACCAATACAAACTATAATGCAGAAGCTGAAAAGGCAGTAGGGAAATATGGCATGTTAGCTGTTGCTAATTACTTAGGTGCTACATTACGTCAATATGAAAAGACATTGCATTTGGTGTAAGGACATTTATCTTTGTTAATAAGGAGTGGCTAATATGACAAAAGCAGTTATTATTAATGGCAGTAATTCGAGAAATTCACGCGTGACGGCGATTCATGAAAAGGTGGAAAACTATTTAAAGGCACAAGAAATAGCAGTACACACTAATTATGTACATGAACTGCCAGCTGAGGACTTAATTAAGGCTAATTTTGCAAGCGAGGCCATCGTTTCAGAAAATAAACAAGTTGAAGAAGCAGATATTATCGTACTTTTGACGCCAATTTATAAAGCTTCATATACAGGAATATTGAAAACTTATTTAGATTTATTACCGCAAAAAGCATTGCTTGGAAAGATCATCTTACCAATTGCTGTAGGTGGCTCTATTGGACATTTACTCGCATTAGAATATGCATTAAAACCAGTTTTAGCTGTATTAGGAGCTACAACTATTGCACATTCTGTATATATTGTTGATAAACAAATTATTCGGCTTGAAGATGGAAGCTTTGCCATCGAGGAAGAAGCTATCAACCGACTTGATGTGGAATTAAAACAATTACAACAAATTGTATTAGTAAACTGAAAAGTATGAAGTTAGCTCATCACTATAGCGTGTGGTTGATTTCCGTTCTGACTAGGCGCTTTCCTGGGGCAAAACGTGCGAAAGCGAAGCGACAGCAACAAATGTTTTTGTGATTTTAAGTATATCTTTGCCGTATTGGCAGGGATATACTTAATTTTTTTTTTAGGCAAGGATTCATATGAAAAAAACTCACGTACATAACGCGAGTTTTCACTAAGCATAAGACACTCTTCCACCTTTAAAGAGCTAGTGCCATGTTTTAATCTAATAAGATAGTAATTAGCGTAAAATTTGATACAGCTCATTAAGACTTTGTATTTCATAAGTCGGAACAATTCCAGTAGGGTTCGGTTTCTTTGCAGGATTAAACCAACATGTATCTAATCCTGCTAACTGTCCTCCTTTAATATCTGCACTTAAGGAATCACCGATAATTAAGCCTTTCTCCACAGAAAAATTAGAAATTCGTGCAAAAACATAATCGAAGTATTCCTTCATTGGTTTTTGATAGCCTGTGTCTTCTGAAACAAAAATATCCTTAAAGAATGAATGTAACCCCGAATTACGCAGGCGTTTATCTTGCGTTTTGGAAACACCGTTTGTAACAATATATAAATCATATTCGGTTTGGAGATCTTGTATTAGTTCAAAGGCTCCGCGAATAAGCTGATTCCCTTCTTCTAAATAACTACGATAATTTTGTTCAAACAAAGATCCATCAACTTCTTGGCCGTACTCCTTAAATAAAATTGAAAATCGAGTATTCAATACTTCATCTCGGTCTATTTTTCCTTCTTCAAAGGATTTCCACAGGCCTTGATTTATTGTTTTATAATGTGCTGTAATTTCATCAGTTAAAGGGATTTTTTGTTCCTCAAAGAGTAAATGTAACGCCGTTCTCTCAGCTGCTTTAAAATCTAATAATGTATCGTCTACATCAAATAGTAATGTTTGATATTTCTTCATGTTGTTGCTCTCCCTTTCCTCTATAAAAATATGCTTTTTCTTTTGTTCTCAAATAAATCGTATCACTTCTTCTTCTAAAAAGAATAGGAGATATCTCATACTAAATGAGAGGTGAAAAAATGAAAATCGAATAAAAACGAAATGAAATTTACATTTATGTATAGCTCTTCAACTTTCAAACGCTCTTTTCCTTTGATATTTTTCCATATACAGAAGTTCATTCTTTTCAAAAAAAGAACTGATTTGTAACGAAGGAGAAGAATTACCAATATCTTTATTATCTCATTTCCGGAATAGTAAAATTTATCTGTATTGATTGACCTTACCCTTACAGGAACCTTTATATTTAAAGTACTTCACAACAGGAGGCGATTGTTATGCTTTCAATTGGTGAGTTCTCTAAATATCACATCTCACTCTGAAAACGCTTCGCCACTATGATGAAATTGGACTTCTAAAGCCTGCTTGCACAGACGCTACAAGCGGATATCGTTACTAAAATATTTCACAATTGGAAACAGCATTATGATTACACGCTTAAAAAACTATTTATTTACTCTCGAAGAAAACAAGGTTATTTCAACTAATTGGCAGATTACCTATGAAAGCCAAACAATAAGATTTAACGCAACAGATAACTTGTTTTTTTGTACGGATTATTTATGGTTGAATTTATTCAATTTGTTTTTAACGACCACGTTACGGTGATGAAGTTTCTCATAGCATATATAAACAGCTCGACTTCCTGTTTAAGCATAAATGGTGGGAGCAAGAGCCGGTAGGGAGGAAGAAAAATGAGCATATATGTTTGGTTTAAATATATCCATATCATGGCTGCAATCATCATGGTTGGTACGACGATAACCAATGGTCTGGCCAAAATGTTATCGGATCGCACCGGAAATGTACATCGAATCGCTTCAGCCATGACGTTCACCATGTATTTTAATAAAATTCTCATGTTTCCCTCTTTAGTTGTTTTAGCGATCAGCGGCATCGGGTTAACCACCATCCTTCATCGTTCTTTGTTGGAAGGGTGGATTTTTCAATCCGTGATTATGCTTATGGCTTTGTTCGCACTATTTGGGATCGGTTTGCGGTACGAGCGACGGTTGCACCGCATCGCCTTGCATTCGGAAGAAAACAAGTGGCGCGAGGTGCCGAGCGATTATTGGAAATGGAGCAAAATTTCAATCCCGATCGGCTTTTTGGCCATGGTGGTCATTTTACTTACGTTATACTTGATGGTCGCGCAGAGAAGCCTTTTTTATTTTTTGTAGGGGAAGTTTCCGTTGTAAAAAGAGTATTAGAGTCTGTTTAAGACCACGCCTGTTGATTAACATGTTTCTTTGAGTTTTTCTAATTTATACCTATTTGGTGAAGTACAAAATAGCGCATTATAGGAAATGACCTCCTATAACGCGCTATTTTTAATTAACTTCAGGTTCTTCTTTTTTCTCACTCGGTGTTGTAGTGAGATATAAGAAAGCCTCATCTTGCAATAGCAATAATTTTTCTTCACAAATACCGTGTGCTAATGGTCCAGAAAAAATTGACTCCCACCAAGTTCCTGTTGTTGTTGTCATTTATCTACGCCCCCGTTTCAATTTTTCAATATGTAGTTGTAAATTACTCGAAATCCAAAACCATCTACACATTCCATCCATTCAAGAAAGAGGAATTTTGGTTATTAATGTTGTATCGTAAAGACAAAGATAGTTTGTTTCGAAATGAAAAAACTATGTATGCCATTTAAAAAAAAGGGGTGCTTTTATTATGAATTTTACGACACAAGATGTAGAAAATATGATTACAGAACAGCGTCAATTTTATTTTTCACGAGCGACGAAGAGTACAAAATTTCGAAAAGAGCAATTAATAAAACTGAAGAAAACGATTTTAAAATATGAAAAAGAAGTTTTGAATGCTCTATATTTAGATTTACGAAAGAGTGAGTTTGAGGCATATGCAACAGAAATTGGCATTGTTCTAGACAGTATTTCTTATATGGTAAAGCATGTGGAAGAATGGATGAAACCTGAAGCTGTAAAAACACCGATTCAATACCAGATGGGAAAAAGCTTTATTGTAAGAGAGCCATATGGAGTAACATTAATCATTGGTCCATTCAATTATCCATTTCAGCTTGTAATGGAGCCATTAATTGGTGCAATTGTTGGTGGTAATACGGCTATTGTAAAACCATCAGAAACATCTGTTCATACAGCAGCAATCGTTAAAAAAATAATTGAAGAAACGTTTAATCCTTCCTATGTTCGGGTTGTAGAGGGAGAAAAAGAAGAAGTGACGGCACTTATTCATGCGTCCTTTGACTATATATTTTTTACAGGGAGTGTGGCAGTTGGAAAAGTTGTTGCGAAGGCAGCGGCGGAACGCTTAACACCTATTGCCCTAGAACTTGGTGGGAAAAGTCCCGCAATTGTCGATCAAACGGCCAATTTAGAAGTAGCGGCGAAAAGAATCGCTTGGGGTAAATTCACAAATACTGGACAAACCTGTGTGGCACCAGATTATGTCCTTGTCCATAAAGATGTCTATGACCGATTTATGAAAATATTGAAAGCAACGATTCGTTCCTTCTATGGTAAAAATGCATTAAAAAGCCCTGACTACGGCCGTATTGTGAATTTAAGACAATTTGATCGTTTACAGCAAATTATCGTGGAAGAACGTGATGCAATTACACTTGGTGGTAGAACAGATCGTGATGATTTGTATATTGAGCCTACAATTATTGGATATGTGAAATGGTCAAGTCCTTCGATGCAGGATGAACTATTCGGTCCGATTTTACCTGTGATGATGTACGATGATTTACCGCTGGCCATTCACCAGATTCGTCAGTTACCAAAACCTTTAGCGGCTTATTTTTTCTCAGAGCATGAAAAGGCTACCCAGTACTTTTTAGAGGAATTACCATTCGGTGGCGGATGTATAAATGATACGATTACACATGTAGGAAATTTACATTTGCCATTTGGCGGTGTCGGACCATCGGGGGTAAAAGCATACCATGGGAAGGCAAGTTTTGAAAACTTTACCCATCCAAAATCTATCTTAAAAAAATCGTCGAAGTTAGAGACGAATGTTCTCTTTCCACCATATAAACAAAAGGTTAAGCTTGTTAGAACTATTATGAAATAGTTAAAGTGAGGTGTCAGATTAGTGACACCTCACTTTTTTACCAGCTCTCCAAAGTATATTTTCTAACATACATGGATTTAGATTGTCGATAAATGTTGATTTTTGATAAGTTAGGTAAACTGTAGGTTCTTAGACTACAAGTAGGAGATGCCATTTGTTAAAACATCTACCATTTGTAAAAGGATGATTGGAGTGGAAAATGGGCAACTCCTTGGGAATCAACGACTCTGGAGCACAAGCTGATGTTTTCTGTGCGAAAGCGTAGTGCTAACGTAGCGGCTCATCGGACGCCAATAATTGGAACGGAAATCACCCCCACGATGTAGTGATGAGCCAAATTTTATTGAAATATTAAAGATATATTAAAATGATAGCGTTTTCATTGAAAAAACGTCTTAAGAGACATTTTATTTATGAGCGAATAAGTAGTAAAATAAATTCAATAGAATGTGGGGGTATTCGTTTTGTCATTTCTTGTCGAATAAACAATAAATGATAAAATGGATGTAGAGATTGATTGGAGGACTATGAAATGTATGCAGAGGAATTGTTGAATGCATTACCTTTGAAAAAAATAATTGGAGTGCTACCTGACCAAGTAAGTGATATTGTAATTGATTCACGAAGTGTGCAACCAAATAGTATGTTTGTTTGTATAAACGGTTATACAGTAGATGGTCATGACTATGCACAGAAAGCTGTTGAAGGTGGCGCAACAATTGTTGTAACAGAACGAAAATTGCCATTAGGAGAAAATATTGCACAGGTCATTGTGAAAGATACGGATCGTGCAGTTGGCTTGTTAGCTGCAAAGTTTTTTGACTATCCGTCGAAAGATATGGCTATGATTGGCGTAACAGGGACAAATGGAAAAACATCAGTAACGGGTATTATTCAAAATATAATGCATGGGATGGGCGAGAAATCTGCACTATCAGGAACAATTGGCTTTAATTTAAATGGCATTTTATATGAATCTGCAAATACTACGAGCGATGCATTATCGACTCAACAAATGATATTCCGTGCAAAAATGGAAGGCTGCCGATTAATGACTATGGAGGTATCTTCACACGGTTTAGCACTTGGACGTCTAGCTGGCGTAGAATATGATGTAGCTATTTTTACAAATCTTACACATGATCATCTTGATTTCCATGGTACGATGGAGGAATATGGTCATGCGAAGGGCTTATTATTCTCTCAACTTGGACAAGACTTAGAAAAGAATAAATTTGTAGTGTTAAATGCTGATGATGCTTGGTCAGAGCGCTATGCAGCGATGACACCATTTCCAGTATGGACATACGGTTTAAAAAATGAAACAGCTGATTTCCGAGCTATTAACTGTGAGTATCATGATTTCATGACATCTTTTGACGTTGAAATGCCAGAGGGAATATACCATGTAAAAATGCATTTGCTCGGGGAATTTAATATATATAATGTGCTTGCAGCTATAGTTGCTTTTTATGGTCGTGGTTATTCAATGGAAACAATCATTGAGCAAATTGAGCAATTACCACCTGTGAAGGGCCGCATGGAGAAAGTTTGTTCAGATTTACCTGTGCAGATTTTTGTTGATTATGCACATACACCTGATGCAATTGAAAAGGCGATTTCTTCAGCCCAACCATATAAAAAAGGCAAGCTTATTTTCCTAGTTGGCACAGGGGGCAATCGTGATAAATCGAAACGTCCAGCAATGGCAGAAAAGGCATCAGCCGCTGATTACGTTATTTTAACGACAGATGACCCACGCTATGAGGACTACGATAGTATTACAGGTGATCTTGCCAAAGGGATGCTTCATGAAAATTATGCATGTATAGGTGACCGTGCTGAGGCGGTGCGTCATGCGATTGAAGTTGCTGAACCAGGAGATATGATTATTTTTGCTGGTAAAGGCCATGAAGATTATCAAATTATTGAGAATACTAAATATCCGCATAGTGATGCAGATATTGCAATAGAAGCTGGTCACTTAAAATTTGTATAATATATGATCTCCAATAAAAAAGTTAGAGCGGACTTGATTTTGTGAACGCAATGCATGCAATAATGCGATACGTTCACCCTACTTAGAGAACCCCTTTAGTTAGTACTAAGGGGTTTTCTTTTTGGGTTTTTACACATCTTTCAGCAATTATTTTTTGTAGCGAAAGCAAAGCGTCAGCTACAATTATTTTTTGTAGCGTCAGGTACAGAAGTCTCCTCCTCTATAGACTTCTTTTTTGGGGAATTCATGTAAAAAGGTTGTAAGAAAGGCAAGTATTCTTTTATTATTATTAAGTATGAAAAAAGGAGAATGACGAGATGAATTCAAATTTAGAAAAAGATATATTATCACGTCGAACTTTTGCCATTATCAGTCACCCTGATGCTGGTAAAACGACGATTACAGAAAAGCTTTTACTATTTGGTGGTGCGATTCGCGATGCTGGTACGGTAAAAGGGAAGAAAACAGGTAAGTTTGCAACATCTGACTGGATGGAAATTGAAAAGCAACGTGGGATTTCTGTAACTTCTTCAGTTATGCAATTCGATTATAACGGCTCACGTGTTAATATTTTGGATACTCCAGGTCACCAAGATTTCTCGGAGGATACGTATCGTACATTAATGGCGGTGGATAGTGCTGTCATGGTTGTAGATGCTGCCAAAGGTATTGAAGCACAAACTTTAAAGTTGTTCAAAGTTTGTAAAATGCGTGGTATTCCGATTTTTACTTTTATCAATAAACTAGACCGTCAAGGGAAGGAGCCACTTGAGCTGATTGAAGAGCTTGAGGAGGTACTTGGCATTAACGCTTACCCAATGAACTGGCCGATTGGTATGGGTAAAGAGTTTTTAGGTATTTATGATCGTTATAATAAACGTATCGAGCAATTCCGTACTGAAGAAGAAGGACGTTTCTTGCCAATTGATGAAAATGGGGAACTTGCAGTCGAGCATCCGATGAAGGTGACTTCTTATTATTCACAAGCAATGGACGACATCATGTTGCTTGATGAAGCGGGTAATGAGTATTCTGAAGAAAAAATTCGTCGTGGTGAATTAACACCTGTTTTCTTTGGTTCAGCCTTAACAAATTTTGGTGTACAAACATTCCTTGAAACATATTTACAATTTGCACCGACACCACAGCCTCGAATTACTGAGGATGAACAATTTATTGATCCAGTTGAGCATGATGAGTTTTCGGGCTTCATTTTCAAAATCCAAGCAAACATGAATCCTGCTCACCGTGACCGTATTGCCTTTGTGCGTATCGTATCGGGTAAATTTGAACGTGGCATGAACATGACTTTATCTCGTACAGGTAAATCATTCAAAGTGACACAATCTACACAATTCTTAGCTGATGATCGTGAAACAGTAGATGAAGCAGTTGCTGGTGATATTATCGGTTTATATGACACAGGTACTTATCAGATTGGTGACACAGTTGTAGGTGGTAAAAAGACATTCCAATTTGAAAAATTGCCACAGTTTACGCCAGAGTTATTTGTTCGTGTAACTGCGAAAAATGTTATGAAATCTAAGCAATTCCATAAAGGGATTTTACAATTAGTGCAAGAAGGCGCTATTCAATATTATAAAACGTTGCATACAGAAGAAGTTATTCTTGGAGCAGTTGGTCAATTACAATTTGAAGTTTTTGAGCATCGTATGAAAAACGAATATAATGTTGAAGTGAGGATGGAGCCAATTGGTTCGAAAATTGCAAGATGGATTGAAAACGAAGAAGATGTTAAAGAATCGATGTCTTCAGGTCGTTCAATGCTTGTAAAAGACCGTTTTGATAATCTTGTTTTCCTATTTGAAAATGAGTTTGCTATGCGTTGGTTCAATGATAAAAACGAAAACATTAAACTGTATAGCCTTCTATAATAAAAAACACGAATCGACATGTTGCGATTCGTGTTTTTTTACAAGGAAAATTGGAGCTATATGTAGAATATATACAGTATTGGGAAATATAAAATTCGGCACCAAAACGTGGGGTTGATTTCCGTTCCGACTGGGCGCTTTGTAGCTGCCGCTTCGCTTTCGCTACAGAAAACATTTGTTGTTGCTGTCGCTACGCTTTCGCACCAGGGTCTCGGGCCAACAGATGTTTTTTGCGCGAAAGCGTAGCGGCAACAGCACGATGTTGGTCACGAAGGCGTTATCACATGACGTGATGATTTTAGCCTTCGTTCCCCTATGTGCTCGCTCCAGGGTCTCATCTGTGACGCTAATCCCCAAGGGAGTCGCCCAGTCTCCACTCCAATCAACTTACATATGGCATAGGCTTTAACATCTTTCAGGATGTCACGGAATCGGCAAGGAGTTCTTTGTGCAAAGTCGATTCTGGACGCAATAATGCCGAGGCATTATTGATCGATTTGCATCTCCTAATTTTGGTGTTGAGTTATATTTTAAACCTATAAAACATGGAGAAGTTGCCAAATTTATAAAATATTCTGCTTTTCGGGTATTATAGAAAGGAAGAGATTAAAAGGAGCTTGTAATAATGAACATTATTAATTTTTCTATTAAAAGGCCCGTTTTTACAATAGTTACGATGATATTAGTCATTATATTAGGTGGTGTTTCATTATTAAAAATACCGATTACGCTTATTCCTGAATTACGTCCACCAATAGGCATCGTTGTTACCAATTATCCTGGTGCAAGTCCAACAGAGGTTAATGAGAAAATAACGAAGCCCTTAGAAACAACACTCGCCACTTTACCAGGGATAAAAAAACTACAGTCTACCTCTCAAGAAGGATCCAATTTAATTATTCTCGAGTTTGATTGGTCAACCAATATTGAAGATGCACAGCTCGATATTTTACAACGCATCGATATGACCCCTTTACCGAATGATGCTGAGAAACCTAGCTTTTTAAAATTTGATCCATCACAATTTCCTATAATACAACTTTCACTACGGGCGGAAAATGACAATGTAGATGTGCGTTTATTGGCGGAAACCTTGGAAAAAGAACTTCGTCGGACAGCTGGTGTCGCAAGTGTTAATATTTCCGGTAAGCTGGTAGAAGAAGTTCAAATAACTTTAGATGAATCGAAGCTAGTTGAAAAGGGATTAACCCAAGCAGATATTGTTCAAATTATTCAATCGAACAATGTTTCTCTTCCTGGTGAACCAGTGTTAACAGCAGATGGGAAGATGTTAACTACACGTATTTTAAGCACTATAAATTCGCCAGAAAGCATTGCTGATTTAATCATTTCAGTAAATCCACTAGATGGTAAAGCATTAACAGTAGGAGAAGTAGCGACTGTTGAACGTGTGGAGCAAAAATCCATAACTACAACACGAGCAAATGAGCATCCTGCAGTATTAATGTCTGTATTACAGGAATCAGGTGCTAATACGGCAGAGGTATCAAAAGCTTTTAAAGAAGCTTTAAATGAATTATTGACGAAGAAGCAATATCAAGGAATCGTTGCAGACGTGTTAGTGGACCAAGGAAACTACGTGGATTTAGCGATTAGTAATATCGGATCTTCTTTACTTTTAGGTGGATTATTCGCAATGTTCATATTATTCGTCTTTTTACGTAGTGTGAAAAGCCCTATTATTATTGGCATTGCGATACCATATTCAGTTATTGTTACATTTGTTTTAATGTTTTTTGCCAATTTCTCGCTCAATATTATGACATTAGGTGCGTTAGCACTTGGTATCGGTATGTTAGTTGATAATGCTATCGTTGTTATTGAAAACATTGAACGACATTTAGGACTTGGTAAGGACCCGATAACAGCAGCTAAAGAAGGGACAAAGGAAGTGGCACTTGCGATTACTGCTTCCACGCTTACAACTATTGCAGTATTCATTCCTGTCATGTTTATTGAAGGTTTAATAGGACAAATTTTTACCGAATTTGCATTAACTATTTCCTTTAGCTTAATTGCTTCTTTAGTCGTTGCGTTAACAGTTGTTCCAATGCTTGCAAGTCGTCTGTTAAAAATGAAATCAACGAATATTTATGAAAAACGTAATGAGTCATCTTTTTACAAAAGCTACAAAACATCAATTATTTGGGTATTGCGTCATCGTATGCTTGTACTAATCTCAGCAATTGTCTGTTTTGGACTGGCATTGTTTGGACTTATGAAAATTGGCACAGAGTTTTTACCGCCAACTGATGAAGGATTTGCATCCATAAGTGTAAATCTTGAAAAAGGGGTAGCGGTATCAGAAACAGAAAAAGTTGTTGCGAAAATTGAAGAACGCTTAAAACAGGAGAAAGATGTTGACGTATATGTTAGCTTAATCGGTGGCACGCAACAGGCACAAGCACGGGGACAAACAAGTTCAAACCAAGCAGAGCTATATGTAAAGCTTGTCCCTTTAGCGGATAGAGACCGTTCGATTTTTGAGTTTGTAGAAGAGGTTGAGCGAGATTTGCATGCAGAGCTAGGTGAGAAAGTTGAAATTAACTTCAATGTCTCAACGACAACAGGTTCGTCACCAAATACATTAACGTTTAGGTTAACAGACTCTGATGAGCAAAGACTTCATAGCTCTGTTGATAAAGTGCAGCAGGAGCTATCAAAAGTAAAGGCCATCACAAAGGTATCAACGGATCTAGATATCACTGTCAAAGAAATTCAAGTCGAAGTAGACCGAGAAAAGGCGAAGGACTACGGATTTGTACCTGCACAAATTGCTCAAACGGTTAATCAAATGACGAAGGGGCAGCTAACTACGCAAATAATGGCAGAGGATGGTGCAGTATTGCCTGTTTATACAGGGTTTGGACAAGTGTTTAATGATAGTATCGAATCATTAAAATCGATGCAGCTTCGTTCACCTGCTGGTTTGTTTGTAAAGCTAGAGGACATTGCGACTGTTTCTGTACAGGAAGGACCAGTATCGATACGACGTTCTGATCAGGCGGCTGCGGTTGCATTTTTTGTCGAGTATGAAACGAAGGAATCGCTAGGGGGCATCTCAGCAAAAGTGGACAAAGCATTGGAAAAAGCAGATTTACCATCTGAAACTCAAGTTGTCTTTAGTGGAGATCGTGAACTTTATGATAGTGCGATTAATGATATGCTTTTAGCCGTTGCATTAGCAGTAGTCCTTGTATATATCGTAATGGCTGCACAATTTGAATCATTCAAATATCCGTTCGTTATCATGTTCACAGTACCATTAATGATTATTGGTGTTGCAGTTGCAATGTTTGTTACGAACACGCTAGTTGGTGTGACATCTGTTATAGGCATCTTAGTACTAGTTGGAATTGTCGTGAATAACGGGATTGTACTTGTAGATTACATTAATCAACAAAAAGCTAGGGGAATGGCGACGTATGATGCGATTTTACTGGCTACACAAGATCGACTTCGACCAATATTAATGACTGCACTAACAACAATCTTAGGATTACTACCACTTGCACTTGGCATTGGTGAAGGAACAGAGATGAATCAGCCGATGGGGATTGTAGTCATCGGAGGACTTGTGACATCAACTTTGTTGACATTATATATTGTTCCGATTGTTTATAGCTTAATTTCTACTGATAGAAGTTAAAGCCTCCGGCGGATGTCACGGAATCGGAAAGGAGTTTATAAAGGATGTTAGCCTAAAATCATCGCATCCATGCGATAACGGCTAGCTGATCTGCATCGTGTTGTTGTTGCTGTCGCTTCGCTTTCGCACAGATAAAACCGTGTTGCTGTCGCTTCGCTTTCGCACAAAAAACATCTGTTGCTGTCGCTTCGCTTTCGCACAAAAAACATCTGTTGCTGTCGCTTCGCTTTCGCACAAAAAACATCTGCAGGCCTAGGCACAAAGCCGATTCCGGACGCATTGTTTATCTGCGCGAAAGTGTAGCGGCAATTATGCCGAGGCATAATTGATTGGATAAAGAAACTAGGAAGAGGCGGTAAGTTCAGGGGGGATGAGAGATGGGGGTTCATTTTTTTACAGGTTTTCCGGGTTTTATTTCAAGTCAATTAATACGAGAGTTATTTCGAAAAAATCAATTGCAGGAAGTCATCGCTATTGTTTTAGCTGGTGAATTAGTAAAAGCAAATTTAGAAAGAGAAAATATAGTAGCAGAGTTTCCTAACTGTTCTATTCATATTGTAGAGGGAGATATAACATTACCGAATCTCGGTTTAGAAAACCAAGTTGTACAGAACATTGTACCTCAAATTGAGGTGCTCTGGCATTTAGCTGCTATTTATGATTTAGCAGTACCCCGCGATCTAGCATGGAAGGTAAATGTACATGGTACGACTATGGTCAATGATTTTGTTCGAACACTGCCGAACTTAAGACGCTATATGTATTTTAGTACAGCGTATGTAGCAGGAACACGTGAAGGTGTTTTGCGTGAAAATGAACTAATTCGCCCGCAGGCATTTAAAAACTATTATGAGGAAACAAAATATGAAGCTGAGCATCGAGTAGAGGATTTGAAATCAGAAATACCACTGACAATTATTCGGCCGGGCATAGTACGTGGACATTCAGAAACAGGAGAAACTATTAAATTCGATGGGCCTTATTTCTTTTTAAATATGGTGGATAAATTAAAACGCCTTCCTTTTATCCCGTATATTGGTCAATCGACATCAACAATAAACGTGGTGCCAGTGGATTATATTATAAACGCCTCGACTTATCTCGTTGATGAAAAATGTGCTGAAGGGAAAACCTTGCACCTAACGGACCCGCATCCGCACCCTGTGCAAGAAGTGTATCGTACGATGGTAAAATTATTAACTAACCATTATCCTAAGGGGCGATTACCGTTAATACTAGCAAGATTATCTTTACAAGTGCTACTTATCCGAAAATATCTAGGTGTTGAGCAAGAAAGTTTAGACTACTTAACTTGGAATGCTAAGTTCGATACATCCGAAGCAGTTACTATTTTGAAAAAGGGTAGTATTGCATGCCCCGATTTTATACAGACTATGCCTAGGATGATTGATTTTTATTTAGCGCATAAAGAAGATAAACGCTATCAAATTCAAATAAAGTGAAGCACGTAGATATAGAGTTGAAGCAAGCGGCGTTTACCAGATTGAAGTTATTGTTGGCTCAAAGCCTCCTAATCAATAATGCCGAGGCATAATTGATTAGGAGGGGGATTATTTTGCCACTCATATATGATAGTGCTATAATAAGTATACAGAAGAATATCCTTCGACGTTTTGTCAAAGGGGAGTAGCTAACAGACACGAGCGATGTATCTGGATTCACATTCGTCATGACATGGTTTTTACCATCGGATGTGATAGGCGAATAACTCTATGCTAGCGGTATTTAGCTACTAGCAAATGAATTTATTTGCTTAGCGAGACCTTTGCCTTTTTATAAAGGCAGAGGTCTTTTCTTTTGTACTCGTATAATAATGACTATTTTGGGTATACAGAGCTTTAGAGGAGGCACTTGAATGGAATCAATTTTATTACAATACGGCTGGGTACTTATTGTACTTATAGTATTAGAAGGATTATTAGCAGCAGATAATGCAGTTGTGATGGCTGTGATGGTGAAGCACTTACCACGAGAGCAACAAAAAAAGGCATTATTTTATGGATTATTCGGCGCGTTAATTTTCCGATTCTCAGCACTTTTTGTCATTACAATATTAGTGAATTATTGGCAAATTCAAGCGTTGGGAGCAGCTTATTTACTATTCATGTCTGCCAAAAATATATATGATTTGCGTCATAAAGGGGATTCGAACGAAGAATCTAACGATGAAGCGGGGAAAAAGGGCTCTGGTTTTTGGATGACAGTGGTTAAGGTAGAGGCAGCAGATATTGCATTTGCAATTGATTCTATGCTTGCTGCAGTTGCTATTGCTGTAACTTTACCGCATTTAGGGAATTTCGATGTAGGCGGCATTAACGGTGGACAATTTATTGTCATGTTACTTGGAGGGTTTATCGGAGTTATAATGATGCGATTTGCGGCACAATGGTTTGTAAAAATATTAAATGACTATCCCTCACTTGAGACAGCTGCATTTTTAATTGTAGGTTGGGTAGGCGTGAAGCTTGTTGTATTGACTTTGTCACATGAGAAGGTGGGTATATTACCTGCAGAGTTTCCGCATTCGACTGTGTGGGAGTTAACTTTCTGGATTGTATTAGTGGGCATCGCGTTAGTAGGCTATTTAGTAGGAGTTCGTCATAAAAAACATGATTAATGATCTTTTAGAGGAATAGTCGTATCTATTCCTCTTTCTTTTTTGATGTATTTTTTCTATACTAATATTTATCGAGTTGGCATCATATAAGGAAGGGGTTGTCAAAGTGCTCTGGAAAAGATCAAAAAATAGACTTGTAACACCTTTTCAGGTACTTGTTTCTTATTATTTTATAGCTATAGCGATTTCCTTCCTGTTACTACGGCTTCCAGGCGTTCATCAAGAAGGTGTTAATGTTTCATTATTAGATAGCTTGTTTACTGCAGTTAGTGCAGTTAGTGTAACAGGTTTAACAACATTCAATATATCTGAAAGCTATACAACATTTGGGATTGCGATGGTACTTGTCATTTTACAGCTTGGCGCAATTGGCATTATGTCACTTGGTACCTTTGTGTGGTTACTAGTTGGGAAAAAAATAGGTATGCGTGAGCGTCAATTGATTATGATCGATCATAATCAATACAATTTGTCAGGGGTAGTTCAATTAATTCGGGAAATATTGAAAATCTTAATTGGTATCGAATTGATGGGTGCGTTAATTTTAACTTTGCACTTTACAAACTATTTCGACACTTTTGAAGAAGCCTTACTTCATGGTGTCTTTGCCTCCATTTCAGCTACTACAAATGGTGGCTTTGATATTACAGGCATGAGTTTGCTTCCGTTTCATAAAGATTACTTTGTTCAATTGATAACGATGGTGCTAATTGTACTTGGTGCGATAGGCTTCCCAGTATTAATTGAAGTGAAAACCTTTTTACTTAATCGCCATACAAATTTCCGCTTTAGTTTATTTACAAAAATAACAACCTCCACATATGCAATTTTATTTGTGGTAGGGGCTGTCGTTATTTTATTGCTTGAATCATTCCATTCCTTTAAGGGAATGTCTTGGCATGAGGCTTTGTTTTCTGCGATGTTCCATTCTGTTTCAACACGATCAGCTGGACTTACGACGTATGATGTAACAACCTTTAGTGAAGCGACAGATCTTTTTATGAGCTTTTTAATGTTTATTGGTGCCTCACCGAGTTCAGTTGGTGGTGGTATACGTACAACAACATTCGCTATGGCTATTTTATTCCTAATTACCTTTTCACGAGGAAGAGAGGATATTCAAGTATTCGGACGTGAAATACATTTAATTGATGTATTCCGCTCGTTTGTTGTTATTTTATTGGCATTCTTTATGGTATTAGTTGCGACAATTATTTTACTCATTACTGAGCCACACGCATCACTGATTCAAATAATCTTTGAAATTACATCAGCGTTCGGAACGTGTGGGATGTCTTTAGGAATCACCTCCGACCTATCAGTAGTTGGCAAAATTATCATTATGATATTAATGTTTGTTGGTCGTGTCGGTTTAATTTCCTTCCTTTACACTTTAGGTGGTGGAGGTAGAGGCAAAAAATCTAATTATCACTATCCTAAAGAACGTGTAATTATTGGGTAAATTACTAGGAGATTAAAAAAGAGCTAATGTGGCTCTTTTTTAATTTCCTTTATATTTTCCGGTTAAAAAATGAGGGATTTAGAGATTACCTCAGTAGAAAATCTGCCCATAAAAAAGAGCCTGGCTTGATTAATTGACTAAAAAACTGGTGTTGCCACACAATTGTCAAAAAATTTTAAATTGTTTTTCCTGGTTATTGCGGTTGATTGGTAGGTAATATTTACAATATTAGGGTGTTGGTGGATTGAGAATTTCGTACTAAACTTTTTTGGGATAATTGTAATGCCTTATAGAACATCTGTTGATCGTTATAAAGTTATGGCTTTTACTGACAATGGGTTCAATTAAAAATGTAATTTTTTGGTTTTGTTTTAGGTTACAGAAAAATTTATGAATTCTTGATGTATGAAAAAAACGCTAGTCCTCAATTTTATTAAAGGACTAGCGTTTCTTATTATATAGAATGGATTGTTGCAAAGTATGGTGCTTGACCGTGACGGAAGTAAGTTAATAGATAGCTGTTTTTTTGTACAATTTTGCCATTTGAGAAATTTTGGTAATCTATATGATGTGGAATAATGAGCGTATGTTTAAACAACTCTTTTTCAGATAGATTGAAGCTAGCGAATTCTTCACCTGCAATTGCAGGGTTTTCACGTAAAGCATTATAAAGTGCTTTTTGTTGCTCCTCTGTAGGGCGCTCTTTCCACCATAATTTACGTGGCTGGAACTGCTGTATCATTAAATAATCCATTTGCATTAGGCTTTGAATGATATTTAAATTAGCACCTTCTACAGTCTCTAAAAACATCAATAAACGACGGAATAAATCCTCGAGCTGATGACCGATACGCGACCAACCTTTTGTTTCCCAATAAGTACCGAAATTTTGGAAGAAATCAAATGGTGTTTCAAACACTTCAGTTACTAAGTATTCAATCGTATGGTCCATACGGTGATCGTTCCAATATTTCTCGAGTACATCCTCTGCATGTTTAATGCGTACTATATCATCAAATGTTAAGACATTGTTTGAGAAAATCTCGTAAGGGGATAGGTCCACATACGTATAGCCGAATTTTTCAGCCTCTAGACGAAGGCCTGTACCGCGTAAAAGTTTAAGGAATCCTAGCTGTAATTCTTCTGGTCGCATTGCAAAAACATCATTAAAGGTTTGACGGAAGCTTGCATAATCCTCCTCTGGTAAACCAGCGATTAAATCTAAATGCTGATCAATCTTTCCACCTTCTTTGACCATCGTCACCGTGCGCGTTAGTTTTTCAAAGTTTTGACGGCGCTTCACAAGAGTATTTGTTAAATCATTCGTTGACTGAACACCAATTTCAAAACGGAAAAGACCTTTTGGTGCGTTATCATTTAAAAACTGAATAACCTCAGGACGCATAATATCTGCGGTAATTTCAAATTGGAATACGACCCCAGGCTTATGTTCATCGATTAAAAACTGGAACATTTCCATGGCGTAGCTACGACTTATATTAAATGTGCGGTCAACAAATTTAATAGTACGTGCACCATTGTCCATCAAGAATCGAATATCTTCTTTTATTTTTTCTCGGTTAAAATATCGAACCCCTACTTCAATAGAAGATAAACAAAATTGACAGCTAAATGGACAGCCTCGACTTGTTTCAATATATTGAATTCGTTTGCTTAGATGAGGGAGGTCCTCCTCAAAACGAAATGGACTTGGCAATTCACGTAAATCTATTTTTGGTGCTTGTGCGTGAATCCGTACTTTACCGTCCTCTAAGTAGCAAATCCCTGGAACATCCTCCAATGCGATTTCACCATGTAAATGGCGTAGTAACTGTTTGAAGGAAGTTTCTCCTTCACCCATAACAATGAAATCAACCTCTTCAATTCTACGTAACCAATGGTGAGCATCGTAAGAAACTTCAGGTCCCCCGAGCAAAATTTTAACATTTGGACAAACAGTTTTTAACATCTTGATGACGTGAATGGTTTCTTCAATATTCCAAATATAGCAACTAAATCCTACAATATCAGGTTTTTTTTGAAACAAATCTGATACAATATTAAAAGCAGGATCTTTAATTGTATATTCTGCAATTATTGGATTAAATTCTGGTAAAGCAGCACCTTTTAAATAACGCAGTGCTAAATTTGTGTGAATATACTTTGCGTTTAAAGTAGTTAAAATAGTATTCATGCAATAATCTTCCTTTCAATTTCTAATTGTAACAGTCAAGTAGCTGTCATACAATATAATCCTTTTTGCCTATTTATTTTGTGAACAGTTCGTGAAATAATTTTAAATACTTAAATTTACTAAATTTTGTAATAATAGAATCGTGCAGTCATAAAGTATAGTAAAGGCTCAAAATTCGAATAAGGGGTTATTTACTCTATTGAAAGGTTCGGTGAGAAAGTTGAAGCAAAATGATATTAATCAATGTTTTGAAAATCTTATGACAAGTACTTCGTCACCAACACTTATTCTTAATAAAGCAGGAAAAATTTTGAACGTGAATGAGGCTGCTGTTAAACTTTTTAACCTCAATTCAACGTATTTTGGCTATTTAACTATGGACGAGCCATCTAATTTAAATTGGGCGAAGTTCGTTAAACAATTAGAAAGCGATTTAAGATCAGAAGAGATCTTCAATATTCAAACAGCTGGTAATGAGTTTGAAATGATGTCCTTTAAATGTTTTTATGATCCAAGCACAGAAGAAATTGTTGCGCAAATTTCAACGTTAAATAATGACATAGCTCATGAATTATATGTTAGTCAAGAGCATGAGAGATCACAATCTTTCAATGCTTATGATCACTTACCATACGCTGTTATTATAAGTGACGCTAGCGGGATAATTCTTGGGCTAAATAAGTATGCTGAAATGTATTTAAAAATAGAAAAATCCCAGCTTCTTCATAAGGCACATCAGCACATATTTGATGTATTTACATTAAAGAAAGGTCAAATTACAACATACCTTTCTAAACTGATGGGTGAAAAGCATGCAAGTATTCATGTAATTGATGAAACGCAAGTTATGACCCCTTGCTATTATGAAATCTCAAGTATCTTTGATGAATATAACAATATTATTGTTACAGTCATTAATGATGAAACAGAAAAGAAGGAACTTCAACATAAAGTTGAACATCAGCAAGCTTTAAATGTTGTCGGTCAAATGGCCGCAAGTATCGCCCATGAGATTCGAAATCCATTAACTTCTTTAAAGGGCTTTACTGAATTGTTAAAGCTCAATGCTGATGAAGAGTCACGCATGTATTTATCTGTCATCGATAGTGAACTCCAACGGATGGAACAAATTTTATCCGAGCTTTTAGTATTGTCCAAGCCAACAAGTATGAAAGTGGAATTATTAGAACTAAATCATATTGTGAAGCAAGTGATTGAGTTTATGCTTCCAGATGCACTTATGAAAAATATCATGATTCAATACATTTCTCCTTCTACACAAGTATACATTGGTGGCAATGAGAATCGCTTAAAGCAAGTATTCATGAATCTTATTAAAAATGCGATGGAATCCATGAATAATGGTGGAACGATTACAGTAGAAATGAATGTTATTGACTGTGCGATTGTAGAATTACTGATTAAAGACGAAGGTGCTGGTATGGACAGTGCTACCCTTCAAAACTTATTCCAACCTTTTTACACGACAAAATCAACAGGGACAGGACTAGGCCTTGCTTTCGTGAAAAAGGTGATTGAAGAGCATGAAGGTGTAATAGGTGTGAATAGTGAATTACAGAAGGGGACATGCTTCCACTTACAATTCCCGATTTACACATTTAATCAGATGGATACAATGGATGTTTCCAAGAAAGATCCTGCTTATTTATTAACATAAAAAGAGTCAAAATGGTAACATAAACTACCATGAAAGGCTTAAAATCAAATATTGCTTTTGACAATGCTTTTCTAATATCGCTATAATGGCATGTATAAAAAGCGAATTGAGAGGAAAAGGATATGACGTCAGAAGATATAAAGCAATCTTTAAAATTATATATTGTATTATCACGTGCCCATAAAGCGATTAATGAGACGACCCATCAATTTTTTCAAGAGAATGGATTAAACCCTACTGAATTTGCTGTATTAGAGCTTCTCTATCATAAAGGAAGACAGCCATTACAGCAAATTGGCAATAAAATTTTGCTAGCTAGTGGGTCTATTACGTATGTCATTGACAAACTTGAAAAAAGAGGGTATTTATTGCGTGTCTCTTGTCCATCAGATCGCCGTGTTACCTATGCAGAAATTACGGACAAAGGTGAAGCATTTATGGGAGAACTTTTTCCAAAACATGAACAACATTTACATGAATTAATGAGTGTGTTATCTGTTGAAGAAAAAGACCAAGCGATCACTTTATTAAAAAAATTAGGCCTGTCTATTAAAGATTTGTCTTATTAAAAAGAGTTGTCTCAATGATTTTTGAGGCAACTTTTTTTATGGAATGCAAAAAAACAAGATGAATCTTAAATTGTACTCCAACAAATAATTCTAGAAAGCCCCCCTGAAGCAATAGCGTCATTGATAAGGCAGGAGCAAGCGGAGTCGAAGGACTACGCTACTACGTATCCTAAACTGTGTTAACGCCCTCGTGACCGCTCTTAGCCGCTCATAGGACAATCGCCCAGCCGGAATTAAAATCAACCTCACATTATGCTATAAACCCCTTTAACTTCTTACAGCGGATGTTTGGACACCTGCTGTAAGAAGTTAAAGCCTCCGGCGGATGTCAAAATAAAAAAAAGACTGTAGAGCAAACAAGTTGTCTACAGTCTTTTTTGAATCATTATTTTTTAGAAATAGTTGCTGCCATTTTAAGCATAGCATCTGTTAAATCTAATTCGTCGTTATCGTGAATTGTTAGTTTTGTAATTAAACCGTCTTTTTCAAAAACAACGCCGATTACTTTTTCTTTTTCTGCTTCAAAATGTACAACATAACCCTCAATGTTTTTAACATCCTTGAATGCAGCTAAATCTTCAGAAGATAAAGATGATGTGTCACCAACAGCATTCATATAATCTTGCATAGATGTTTTAACATCTTCATAGCTTGATTGTGATGCATCAATACTTTCGATACGCATAAATACGTCAGCATTGTCATTAGAAACTAGCATGTCTTTACCTGGTTCTTCTTGAGAAAGTGTAAATCCAGGTAGTTGTTGCACTTTATAGTCTTGATCAGCACTTTTAGATTCCGTTGCTTTTTCAGTTTTGTCTACACCTTTTTGTACATATTTAACTTCTTGTTCTTTTTTAGTTTCTTTGTCTGTATTGTCTTTATTTGTTTCAGTTGATGTAGGCGTTTCTTGCGAATCATCTACAGTTGTATCCTTAGATGATGGTTGCTGCTGTTCAGTCGGTGTATTTGATGGCTCATTTTTTTGAGCATCAGAATCCTCTGTTTTATCAGAAGTATTACATCCTACGACTAAAACGGCTGTTAGTAATAATGCGGGTACAGAAAATAATTTTTTTTGCATGAAAAGCCCTCCCTTTCTTAATAAAACGTTGGTAAAGATAAAATGTTTCCAAATTTTAATGTGTTATCATGTTAATGGTAACACTAAAAATAATAGTAGTACAAAAACTACATGAGTTACAATAACAAGTGGCATACTTTTACGCCATTCATATAACAAGCCCCAAATAATGCCGGTTACAAGTGCTGCGATCATACCAAGCATAAAGCCGCTTAATGCAATAGAGATTGCACATAAAATCGCAGTTACAATAACAGCAAAAGTAGGACGCATGAAGCGTTTCAGCTGTTGTTGAACATAGCCACGCCAAAAGATCTCTTCACCAATTGCAACAATGAATACGAGTAAAATATAGTGCCAAATATTTTGCGGGCCATAATTTGCTAAAAATTTTTGTACTGATTGTACTAATGAATCATTAATGTATGGTGCAAGCCAATAGCCAAAGCGTATAATACCGTATGTTATTGTACCGTATCCAATACCGAAAAGTAAAAATTTCCAGGTAGGTAACTGATCTTCAATTTTACCAGCCAAAATTGCAATGGCAATACATACAAGTAAAGTAAATGCATATAGGTACCAAAATACAGCTTGGTTAGCAAAGGTAAAAGCAAGCATGCCATAAACGAATAATAAAGAAAGGAGCAATATTATTGTTTGTTTCGAATTTGTAAGCATTATTCGACCTCCATGCTTTTAATTTTATCAAAAAAAAAGTCCCTTATCATCTATAAAGACAAATAGGGACTATTCAGACTATTAAGCCTCGTTTGTATATAAAATTTTGTAACGTTTATGGTTGACGACCGTTTTCTCTTCAATTTCAAGGGAATCGAAATTCTCCATGTATGTTAAATCAACGATCACCGAATTTTCATTTACTTTTTCTACTATACCTTGTAAGCCATCTTTAAACTCGATAATATTTCCAACTTCGGCTATTTTCACAGACAGTCAGCTCCTTCATCGACTAATAATATACAGTTTGCATGAAAAAATGGGAAACGTAAAGCCCTTTTTGAATAATTCATAATTTATTACACAAAATATAAGAAGTGAGGAATAAAAAATGGAAAAATACGAAAATATGCTTAAACAATTACAAAATGGGGAAATGAAAAGTATAGAGATAGAAAAGGAACAATTTTATGAGTTTCGAGAAGTACTTGTAAAACATCCTTTATTTAAACATTTTAGAGGTGAGGCCAAACAAAATGGACGCGTAATCTATACTTATCAAGAAGTTGCAAGAAGCTAATTTGTCGAACATTGTCGTAAGTTAATGCTGTAAGAAATGAAATATAAATGTATAATAATGGTATGAATTATTTGTGTGTGGAGGGTTGTATGAATGGTCAATCTACTCTTGAAACAAATGGAGCAAACTCGTGAGATGATGATTCGCTCAGGTGTAGAGAACGGATTACAAAATGCGAAAACCATTCAACTGAGTCGCAGATTAGATCAGTTAATGAATACTTATTATAGACAGACAGCATTTGAAGAAGAAGAAGATCAAGAAGATTGAAAGAATGTTCCAGTATTCAGAGTGTAAACTTTTTTAATAAATGTTTAAAAAGCATTTGGTAGGGAATACTTATTATGAACACAGCAACATTCTCATTTCCCCCTTTAGAGCAGTGATACCCCATCACCTGCTCTCTTTTTTTTTATCTTTATTCTAGGCGGAATTGATTTAATCGTATATATGCAGCACATAAGGCTTTTAGTACAAGTTAAATAAGAAGAGTTTGAATTATCTCACTTGTTCAACTACACTGAAAGATAAAAATAAGTGCTAATGGTTGATTAATAATCGATAGCCTTGATACAAAGGAGTATGTACATATGGGAAAAGAAAGTATTGCATTTATTGGCACTGGCGTTATGGGTGCTAGTATTATCAAGCATTTATTAAAAAATGGTCATGAGGTAACAGTTTATACACGCACAAAGGAGAAAGCTGAGCCGCTTTTGGCGTTAGGTGCAGCTTGGGCAAGTACGCCAGCAGAAGCATTTAAAAATAAGGAAATTGCCTTTACGATGGTTGGATACCCTGCAGATGTAGAGGAAATTTATTTTGGAGATAACGGGTTATTTCAAACAGCTGAATCCGGCAATATCGTTATTGATATGACCACTTCCGAGCCAACATTGGCGAAGAAAATTTTTGAGCATGCCCAAAAGCTTGGAGTAGAAGCGCTAGATGCACCTGTTTCTGGAGGAGATATCGGTGCTCAAAATGGGACATTATCAATTATGGTTGGAGGTAGCCAAGCTACATTTAATAAAGTTTTATCAGTCATGAAACATTTTGGTGAAAATATTGTTTATCAGGGTGAAGCTGGTGCAGGACAGCATGCTAAGATGTGTAATCAAATCGTTATTGCTTCTGGGATGATTGGTGTGTGTGAGTCACTTGCTTACGGTTTAAAGGCTGGACTTTATTTACCAACAGTATTGCAATCCATTTCGTCTGGTGCAGCAGGCTCTTGGTCGTTAAGTAATTTAGCACCCCGTATGATCAAAGAAGATTACGCACCAGGTTTTTATATAAAACATTTTGTGAAGGATATGAAAATTGCATTAGACGAATCTAAACAAATGGGGATTACATTACCAGGTCTAGCACTTGCTTATGATATGTATGAGAAGTTAATAGAAGAGGGCTACGGTGATAACGGTACACAGGCCCTTTTAAAGGCTTATCAATAAAGGTAAAAATAACACTGACTATAGAAAAAATTTTAGGAAGCCCGAAGTATCATCTTATAAAATGATACTTCGGGTTTTCATATATAAAGCAGCTCACTAACACACAGAAAAATTGTAAACTACGGAAGCATTACTCTTTATTAAAAAGTTTTGCGTCTAAAGAAAAACTAGATGCCCCTGCAAGTGCAAAGTATAAAGCAATTGCAGCTAAAGCTAAATCGAATTCATATCCAGCTAAGCCGTTCTCGCCGATAAAGCCAACACTAAGCTTAGCTGTAAAAATGGCAACAATCATTGTCACTGTCAATAAAGCGCCAAAAAGTCTTGTGCCTAAGCCTAGAATAATTGCTACACCACCGACTAATTCTATAATGGCAACAATATAAGCCATAAAGCCTGGAATACCAATGGCATCAAAATAATCAGCTGTGAAGCCGATACCACCTTGAAACTTTTGAAATCCGTGAGCTGCAAAAATAAAGCCAAGCACCACACGTAAAATAGTTGAACCGATATTTTGCATAGTTTAATAAACTCCTTTTGTTTTTGTACTTACATTTCGTAACCTAGTTTATTTTTAAAAACAACTTTTGTCAAGTAACTAAATTTTATTTTTTTAACTAATTTTCGAAAAAATGATATACTCTTATATAAGAACGAAGTACTTAGGAGGCAGGTAAATTGGATCAAAAAAAAATTTGTCCACGATTTGAAAAGGCGCTAAAAATATTAAATCATAGCTGGAACACCCTGCTTATTTATCAGTTATTAGAAGGTCCTCAACGATACTCAACAATTAAAAATCAGGTGGGTATTAGCAGTCGTGTGTTAACAGAGAGATTAAAAGAATTAGAGATTGAGAACATTGTGAAACGCACTGTTATTCCATCGACACCAGTAGTGATTGAATACGAGCTGACAGAAAAAGGACATGCACTTGCGCCGGTCCTAAAAGCAATTGAACAATGGTCTTCTATGTGGGTGAATATAGAAGAATAGTAAAAAAGATATCCAAGCGAGGGGGCTTGGATATCTTTAGAGTGTTAAAAAATGGTTAAGGTTTCCGTTAAGAAAGTATGGCTCTCTTCTGCACAACGAGGGGTTGGTTTCCGTTCCGACTGGTCGCTTTCCTGGGGGCGTCCGATGAGCCGCTTCACTCGCGATGCTCGCTCCAGGGTCTCATCTGTGACGCTAATCCCCGAGGAGTCGCCCAGTCTACACTCCAACCAACCACTTCACGAAGCATGTATCCTCTAGTATAAACACTAATTAATAATGATAAGACAATACTTCAGCAATGTTTTTTATGTGCGAAAGCGCAGTGCTAACTTAGCGATATCAGCCACAAAGTGGAGTATACGGCTCGACTCTCCTCGCAGGAAAGCGAGTAGCATGGATAGACATTTTATTTTTGGACAATGTTTTTTCAATAACATAAGGATATCCAAGCGAGGGGGCTTGGATATCTTTTTTTACTTTGAAGATTTTTCTTATCAAGTTTTAGTTGTGCACAGCTAAGGCTAATTATTTTAGAGTGTTAGCTAAATGAAAATAATTGTATATTGTAAATAGTGTTAATTTTCTTTAAATAAAAGGTATTTTTTATTATATGGGGGAATTTATTTAACTTCTTTCAGCAGAAGTCTCCCACCTCTATGGGTGGTGAGATGAATGCAGTTTTAAGTTACTTTTCAGTGGGTGTCCAAACATCCGCTGAAAGAAGTTAAAGCCCCCGGCGGATGTCACGGAATCGGAAAAGAGTTCTTTGTGCGAGCACAAAGCCGATTCCGGACGCAATTATGCCGAGGCATAATTGATCATATAATAGAGAATGGGGAGGAGGGTTTTATGAAGAAGAATTCTGTAGTAGACGCACAGCATCGGAGTCAGTTAGCACTTTATTTATCACTGCCAATCTTATCGTGGGCATTTTATGATTTTGCGAATACAATATTTTCTTCAAATATTAATACTATATTTTTCCCGTTTTATATGGATGAAGTTTTAGGGACGAATGAGGTAATGCAGCAGGTGGCAAGCACGTTTATTTCTTATGCGAATGCCATTGCTAGCTTTTTCCTCGTCGTTTTTTCGCCACTCTTTGGTGTATGGATCGATAATACGGGCTATAAAAAGAGATTTATAGTGTGGTTTGCAACTATCTCCATCTTCTTCACCTTTATGATGGGTGTTTTTGCGAATCTACAGACGACAACAAATTATTCAGGTGTGCCACTTAGTTTATTTTTAGTTGTAGTTAGTTTTATCGTCGCAAAGTTTTTCTTTAATTCAAGTCTAGTGTTCTATGATTCAATGATGAGTGATTTAGGGACAAAAGAAGAAATGCCCCTTATTTCTGGCTATGGGGTAGCGATTGGTTATCTTGGTACAATTCTTGGACTACTTGTTTATTTGTATGTGGGAAATAGTGGATTCCATCGAGCATTTATTCCAACTGCAATTTTATATTTGTTATTTTCTTTGCCATTATTTTTTATTAATAAAGATAAACCAATTCCAAGGTCTCAGCGCAAGCCTACTAAATTTCTAGATGGCTATAAGGAAATTGTTCAAACTTTTAAAGACATGAAGCAATATAAAACTATTTTCACCTTTATGATTGCTTATTTCTTTTTAAATGATGCCATTGCAACAACCATTGCAATGATGGCTGTATATGCAACGACGATTGTCGGCTTTACATCGGGTCAATTTATCGTGCTTTATTTAGTGTCTACGGTTTCAACTATTATTGGCTCTTTTGCATTTGGTTATATTACAAAAGCAATTGGAGCCAAACGTGCGATTACCGTGGTGGCGCTATTAATGATTGTTGCTTTAACATTTGCTGTCTTTGCGACAGAGCAATGGATGTTCTGGCTTGCAGGTAGTATGTTTGGCGTATCACTAGGATCCATGTGGGTAACATCTAGAACATATATTATTGAATTGTCTCCAGAAGAAAAACGGGGTCAGTTTTTTGGCTTATTTGCATTTTCGGGTAAAGTATCCTCCATTATTGGGCCGGCAGTCTACGGAACGGTCACATTATGGATGAAAGATTATGGAACGCTAGCAAGTCGTGTTGCATTATCGACATTAATTGTGATGACGATAATTGGCCTATTGGTACATCTGAAAGTTAATGGCTCAAAAGTTGGAGATGACATTTGAAAAAACGTATGCACGCCAAGGCAAGCGCCCTGTCGGAATGGAAATCAACCCAATGTTATGATAACAAGCCATGTTCATGATAAAATTGGAAAAAGCAAGTAGGAGAAATGTATTGCCTATGATACAATTGAATTATAAATAGAATTAAATCGAAGTTGAGGAGAAAGGAGCGGGGTTGCTTTGGAACATAAAGGTATATTGTTAGAAAGTGGCACAAATGAGCTAGAAATTGTTGAATTTGAAGTAGCGAACAATAAATTTGGTATTAACGTTATTAAAGTAAAGGAAATTATTCAACCGATTCCAGTAACATTTATTCCACACGCGCACCCGCATGTAGAAGGGATCATTCAATTACGAGGTGAGGTTTTACCAGTAGTTGATATGCTCCGAGTATTAGGTATTCAAAATGCAGAGCGTAGTCCTCAGCAAAAATATATTGTAGCTGAGTTTAATAAACAGCGCGTAGTATTCCATGTAGATAATGTAACGCAGATCCATCGTATTTCATGGAATCAAATCGAGAAACCTTCTGATATGTATCAAGGAGGGACATCACAAGTAATTGGTGTTATTAAGCAAAATGAACAGATGATTTTATTGCTTGATTTCGAAAGAATTATGGTGGATATAAATCCAGATTCTGGTATTAGTGTAGAATCCGTTAAAAAGCTCGGTAAACGTGAGCGCTCTGAAAAACGAATTTTAATTGCTGAAGATTCACCATTACTACGTAAGCTCTTATTCGATACTATGAATGAGGCAGGTTATGCGAATGTTGAATTCTTTGAAAATGGCCGTGATGCTTATGAATATCTCGAATCTATCGTCAAAGGTGGTAACGAAGTAGCCGAGCATATTCAATTAGTTGTGACGGACATTGAAATGCCACAAATGGATGGGCATCATTTAACACGTAAAATAAAAGAGCATCCAGACCTCCAAAAGCTTCCTGTTATTATTTTCTCAAGCTTAATTACGGATGATCTTCGTCATAAAGGTGATCAAGTAGGTGCAGAGGATCAAATTAGTAAGCCTGAAATTGCGGAGCTTATTTTAAGAATAGATCAACTTATCCTATAAAATTAAGCTTTAACAGGGTTTAATAATAGAGATAAAGGTACTTCACAATATTAATAATGGGTATCCTGAAAGTATATTAATACTATCAATTGTGCCTCGGCATAATTGCGTCCGGAATCGGCTTTGTGCTTAGGCCTGCAAATGTTTTTTGCGCGAAAGCGTAGCGTCAGCGGCAGCAACAGATGTTTATTGCGCGAAAGCGTAGTGCTAACGCAGCGGTAGCAACTTGTTTTGTCTGTGCGAAATCGAAGCGACAGCAACACAGCACGAAGTTGGTCACTCAGTCGTTGCCACAGGACGTGGCGTTCTTAGACTGAGTTCCTCAATTTCAGCGGATGTTTGGATACCCACTGAAAAGTAACTTAAATTCGCATTCATCTCACCATCTATAGAGGTGGGAGGCTCCTGCTGAAAGAAGTTAAAGAAAGTCGGATGCCGCTTTTAGGCTCCGGCTTTTTTGTATAGATAAATGATGCTAGGAACAAAATAATAAGGGCCAATTTGTCGGGGTGCTATACAACTTTGACGTGAGTATCTTGACACTGGCAAGCTAAGATCCCACAGGTTTGTACCTACAAACCGAGGGGGCTAAACGATCAGTAAATAGTATGAATGTACGCGTTAAGGAAGTGATAATTTGAATGAATTAAAAACGGCTATCATCGATATTGGCTCCAACACTGTTCGATTAGTATTGTATCAATACGATAAAGAAGAGGGACTTCGTGAGATTGGAAATATTAAAACGGTTGCACGTTTACGTACATATTTACTGCCCTCTGGTGAAATGTCTGAAGAAGGTATACAAGTATTAACAGAAACATTATTGACTTTTAAAGCAATGCTCGATGATTTTGAAGTGACTGATGTTAAAGCTGCTGCAACAGCTGCAATCCGTCAGGCAACAAATAGAGCAAAAATTATTACCTTAATGAAAGAACAGACAGGCATTCAAATAGAGCTTTTATCTGAAGAAGAAGAGGCATATTATGGCTTTGTTGCTGTAGCACATTCAATAGGCACGAGGTCCGCTGTAACTATCGATATTGGTGGTGGTAGTACGGAAATAACGCTTTTTGAAAATAAAGAACTACAGAAATCTTACAGTTTTCCTTTTGGTACAGTTTCTTTAAAGCAACGTTTTGTAAAGGGCGAGATTATGAATGGCAGTGAAAAAAAGGAACTTATTGCGTTTGTTAGAGAACAGTTCAAATCACTTCCGTGGATTCAGGATATCGGTTTACCGATTATCGCCATTGGTGGTAGTGCTCGAAATATTGCCCAAATTCATCAGCAAAAACATGCATATCCAATAGCAAGTGTACATGGCTACGAAATGACTAAGGAAAATTTAGATGAGCTCAGTGTGTTTTTAGGTAATTTAAGTTTTAATGAATTGAAACAGTTAGATGGGCTTTCGGCAGATCGTGCGGATATTATCGCTCCTGCACTAGAGGTTTTCAATGTGTTAATGGAGGTTGTCGGCAGTAAATTGTTCCAGATAACAAAGAAAGGTTTGCGCGAAGGACTTATTATACAGCGTATTTTGCAAACAGATAAAAGTGCGTTTGATAAGTACAATGTGTTTGAGGGAAACGCTAAAAGATTGGCTCGTCAGTATGGTCGAACTGAAAAAGAAGTGGACTATTTGACGCGTTTAACGGATCAATTGTACCGTGAATGCTGCCACCTTGGTTATTTACAACATAATCCAAAAGATTTGCATTTATTGGCGAAAGCGGCGAAGGTTTTTAATATAGGGGAGTATATTGAGTTAAGTTCGGCAAGCCAGCATACCTTTTATTTAATTGCGAACCAATCTATCGATGGGCTAAATCATAAGGAACGTGTGAAATTAGCACTCTTGGCCTCATATAAAAATAAAGATTATTATCAGCGATTCGCAGCTCCTTTTACAGAATGGATGAGTCGTGAGGAGTATCGTAAAATACGAGACTTTGGCGCACTTTTAAAATTTGTCTATGCGTTAAATGTATCTAAAAGAAAGATTGTACGTACCATTAAGATGCAAACAAAAGAGGATTACGTTCAGCTCAACATCTATGTGAGACACAATGCGGCCGCTGAAAAATATCAAGCAGACCGACATAAAAAACATCTAGAACGCGCACTAAAAATACCTATTAAAATAAACTTTATTGAAGAAGGGTTGAACAATTATGACAACTGAAGTTACGAAGAATCAGTTAAGCGAAGGGGATTTAACAGAAACACAAGGTCGTTTACTAGAGGAAATCGCTAAACCGCAATACTATAATAATCGTGAATTAAGCTGGCTAGCCTTCAATGAACGAGTTTTAGAGGAAGCAGAGGATGTCAATAATCCTCTGCTAGAACGATTGAAATTTTTGGCAATATTTAGTTCGAATTTAGATGAATTTTTTATGGTGCGTGTTGCGGGTCTACAGGATCAAGTACGTGCAGGTTTTCATAAGCCTGAAAATAAGTCAGGCTTAACGCCAAAAGAGCAATTAGCAAAAATTGCAGAGCGAACTCAGGCATTAGTGCGCCGACAAACTGAAGTTTATAGACATTTAATATATGATTTATTACCACAACATAATGTACATATTGCAGACATGAAAGACTTAAATAGTACACAGAAAGCATTCGTCAATGAAATGTTTGCAGAAACCATTTTCCCTGTTTTAACACCCGTAGCTGTAGATGCATATCGTCCTTTCCCAACTTTGCTTGGTAAAACATTAAACTTACTTGTTTTATTAGAGCAAGATGAAGCCGACTTAGAAAATCGTGAAAAGGTAGCCATTGTACAAGTTCCATCTGTCTTAGGCCGGTATATTAAAGTACCATCAGCAGATGGAGAGACAGTTATTGTCTTATTAGAAGACGTGATTGTAGCGCATATCGAAAAGCTCTTTTATGGGTACAGTGTCAAATCAGCACAGGCTTTCCGTTTGACACGTAATGCTGATTTAACGATTCATGAGGAAGGTGCAAGGGATTTACTTGTAGAAATTGAAAAAGAGCTGAAAAAACGTAAATGGGGTGTAGGCAGCCGTCTAGAAGTTCGTGAGGGCGAGATGAGCGAGGAAGTTCTTACATACTTACTAGATGAATTTGAAATTGAAGAAACAGATGTTTTTCATATAGATGGACCACTAGATTTAACATTTATGTTCTCATTTGTAAAAGGCATATCTGTTGGTCGAGAACATTTAGAATATGAAAGCTTTATTCCACAGCCACCATTAGATTTGCAATCGGATGAAAATATTTTTGAAAAAGCTTTGCAACAAGATATTTTTTTCCATCACCCATATGAGTCGTTTGCGCCAATCGTAGATTTTATCTCAGAAGCGGCGGTCAATCCGAATGTTTTAGCAATCAAACAAACGTTATATCGTGTAAGTGGTAATTCACCTATTATACAAGCATTAAAGTTTGCAGCAGAAAATGGTAAGCAGGTAACAGTTTTAGTTGAATTGAAAGCACGTTTTGATGAAGAGAATAATGTCCTTTGGGCAAAGCAACTTGAGCAAGCTGGCTGCCTGGTCATTTACGGTATGAATAACTTAAAAACACACTCGAAAATAACGCTTGTAGTAAGTCGTCGAAATGGAAAAATTGAACGTTTTGTACATCTTGGAACAGGGAATTATAATGATGCAACTGCAAAAATTTATACAGACATGGGTATAATAACGACAGACAAGGAATTTGGCATTGATGCTACTAACTTCTTTAACTATTTAAGCGGTTATACAGAAAAGCCAACTTTTAATCATTTGGTCGTGGCGCCGTTTGATATTCGAGATGAATTTATCCGATTAATGGATGAGGAAATTGCTTGTCATAAGAAGCATGGGAATGGTTTTATTCGAGCTAAAATGAATTCACTAACGGACAAAGACTTAATGATGAAACTGTACGAGGCGTCCATTGCAGGTGTGAAAGTAGAACTTATCATTCGTGGTATTTGTTGCATTAGACCAGGTATCCCTGGAATTAGTGAAAACATAACAGTAACAAGTATTGTTGGTCGTTTCCTTGAGCATTCTCGTATTTATTGGTTCCATCATAATGGAGAAAATAAAGTATACTTATCTTCTGCAGATATGATGACTCGTAATATGATTAAACGCGTAGAAATTTTATTCCCTGTATATGCAAGCGAAGCAAAAGCTCGTATTATTGACATTATGAACACACAACTTGAGGATACAGCAAAAGCTCGTATTCAAGACTCCAATGGAAAATATCATTATAAAGAGTTTGACCGTGGTGAAGATCCGATTAATAGTCAGGAAATTTTCCTAAAGGATGCACTAAAACCTACGCTAGACGAAGAATAAAGCAAACACGCTACTTAGTGAGGGATATAATGAAAAAATATAAAGAGAGTGTAGCGCAATTTGCAGACTATCATCAATTCATACAACTCAACCCATTTGATGCTGTCGTATGTTTGAGAAAAGTAGATACAAAATCGATTGAAGTCGTTCATTTTAACGAAAAGCTACCGTCATTTATTAAGCTACAAGATGTGAAAGCCACCAACGCAGAACAATTTTTTACGGAGCAATGTTGGCTGCAATTATCAAATATATTACAACAGGAATTCAATATAGACCAAAGTTTAAAGGAAAGTACGGAGCACACAGTAAAAACATTTGTTGTTCGTGTACAACCCTTAGAAAAGTCAGTTATAGCAGTTATTCTACGGGAGAAACAGAATGAGGTAGAACCGTATTTGCAATTTGTGGAACAACACGTAAGTCCGGTACTAACAACTGATTTACAAGGTCGCATTATTCACCAAAACGTTGTTGCCACTTCTCTATTGTCAAAAGAACATCAAAGCTTGATAGGTCAAAATATTTTTTCATTATTAGAGAGTAAGTATATCAACGAATTTAAATTATTATTCGCAAAAACTATTGAGGGCTCAGCATTTGGTATGCCCCAATGTATGTTTAAAGGTCAATTGCTAAGTAAAGAACCTTTTTATTTAAGAACGCATCCAACGTACTTTAATGGTGAAATTATAGGTGTACATTTATTTGTGAAAGATGCCACTTCATTTATGAATGATAATGAGGCCTTTTATTACCTAGCATTAATGGATGAATTAACGGGTATTTGGAATCGTAAGGCTTTTAAGGAGCATTGGCTTCAGCATTTAAATGGTAAAAAGCATAATAAGCAAGCGGCTATTATTTTAGTGGATATTGATCGCTTTAAAAAGTTTAATGAATCCCTTGGTGAAAGTAAGGGTGATGAACTTATGCGAATGTTTAGTCATAGACTTCGCGAGCTCTGTTACTCCAAATGCTCGCTTTATCGTTATAATAGCGATGAATTTATTTTTGTTCTAAAAGATGCAACCATCAACAAAATTGAACATACCGCTAATGCTATTTTAGACGCATTAAAACAGCCATTCATGATTGATGGGCAGGAATATTTTATTAGCGTGTCGATTGGTATTTCACTCAGTCCAGCAGATGGCAAGGATTTAGAAACACTTGTACGTAAAGCAGATAAAGCATTGTTTTCTGTAAAAGAGCATGGGCGTTCACACTACCGTTACTATCGTGAAGATATGACAACTATTTTTCCAAATGAAGCGCTAATGGAGGCCCATTTACGTCGTGCTATCGAATTTAATGAGCTAAGTATTCATTTACAGCCGCAAATGGATTTAACGAATAACAGCATCAATAGCTTTGAGGCGTTATTACGATGGAATAATCGGAAATTTGGCTTTGTGTCTCCTGCACAGTTTATACCTATTGCGGAGGCATCAGGCTTGATAATTGAAATAGGTGATTGGATTATTGACGAGGTGTGTCGCTATCAAAAAGAGTGGCAGATGAAGGGCTATCGACCAGTCCGTATTGCTATCAATATATCACCAAAACAATTTAGAAAAGAAAACTTTGCTCGAAAAATTAAAACTGCCTTGAAAAAGTATAATGTGCCACCTGAATTATTAGAGGTGGAAATTACCGAAAGCTCCATGACTAATGTCCATGAAACATTTTCAATTTTAACTGAATTGAAGCAACTAGGTGTTTATGTTTCAGTTGATGATTTTGGAACTGGCTATTCATCTTTAAGCTATTTAAAGCGTTATCCGATAGACATCATAAAAATTGATCAATCATTTATAGCTGATATTACGAAAGATGATAAAAATGAGGCAATTATTAAGGCCATTATTTCAATGTCCCATAACTTGGGATTAGAGGTCATTGCTGAAGGGATCGAGGAACCATCCCAGGTTGATTTCCTAAAACGCCATTGTTGCCAAAAAGGCCAAGGCTTTTTATATAACAAGCCATTACCAGTAGAAACCATTGTTAATGAATATTTTGTTAGCTAATAAAAACGGTTCTATAATATTTGTTGGGGTATTCACACAATTCCACGCATAAAAAAAGCACAGATTCACCGATTTATATATACTTGAATTGTCGAGAAACAAGTAATAGAAAGGTGAACTGTGCAAATGAATTTTAACATGAATATCCCAGGATTA